>JADGEF010000030.1 GCA_016744515.1 Marinifilaceae bacterium
CAAAAACTTTTTTCAGAATAGAACTAACACGTTTCATCGGATCTTTTCTAATCTTTAATTCTTCTTCGGCTACTTTTATAAACAGAGCATCAAGAGCTTTGTTGGTAACATATTCATCAAGCTGAGAATTTACAGCTTCCATATCGGCTAATTGTCCTATAAAACTACTAGCTACTTGATTGTAAGACCTTGTGAGTAAATTCCACGATTCGTTGGTTGATAAATTAGCAATCAGTTTTTTATCAAGAGAGCTTTTTACTTTTGGTAAGAAGAGTTCTTTTAGTTTGGTATAACTTTTATTTTTCAGATAAATGCTTGCTGCATTTTTATCACCCTTTAAAATACCAAAAGCATCCTGTATAGTCATCTCAGTTATTGCTGATGCAAATATAGGAGCGGCTTCAATAATGGCATCCTCTGCTGCTCGGTTTAGTCGGAGAACAACTTTATCAATCATATCTTTTCCGCCAGGAATCTTCTTGATGTTCTTACTTATGGTTTGAGCCTCGGGAGGGAGTAATATTTTAACAAGCTCATCTTTATAAAAGCCATCTTTTATCGATAAAACTTGAGATGCGTGTTTGCTTCCCAATTGTAAGGCTTCTTTCAGCCCTTGCGATACATCGAAAGAAGTTAGAGGTTTGTTTTGTTCTACGCTATATTCATTAACTATGGTTTGTAATTCGGCGCACGATGTTAGGTATAGAACACTTAGTAGAAGTATCGATTTTTTGAGCATTGCTAGTTTAGATTAATTTGTAATTTTTGCAATTTATGAAAAGATCAGCACTCCTAAAAAAGAAGAGGAGCAAAACCCTAAGGTTTCACTCCGCTAAAAATTATTAACCTTCTGATCGTTTGAGAATCAGCCTAAATCTTATCTCTTAAAGATAGAATAAAATTTCGTTATTCACTTTTATTTCTTCATAAAAAAAACAAATGTTCGATTTTAACCGATAGAATCACTTATATTCTTGAATGAACTCCTTACAGTAAGTTTCCTAATTTTATCCCGAAGTAAATGGTGTGAGGGTTAAGTGGTCCATAAACCCAACTAGCATCTCGGTAGGCACCTTTATCAAAGTCATTCTGAAAAGAGTTGAAGATATTCTTCATACCCAAATCGAATTCGAGTTTTACATTTCCACCTAAATCGAAATGATATGCCAAGTTGATGCCCATATCCATAAACTCACCACTTTTTACAAGTTGATCGCCTATTGCTACACCATTGGCATCTTTATCTACACCAAAGTGAATCATATCCATAGAACCGGAATAGCTTCCAGAAAGAGTAGTAGTGAATTCGTGAAGCGGTTTCCAGTTCATTGCGAAGTAACCGTAATTATTAGGTGTTCTCAACATTTTATCTGTTTTGATTTCCGTTAAGTCACCTTGTTCTATTTCTTCTTTGTATTCACTGGTTTGTAGTGTCATTCCCATTTGGAAATCGAGTTTGTACGATGGAGCAATTTTAAATTCTAAGTTTACCCCTTTTACAATGGCTCCCTTTGAGTTCTTACGATAAGCTACTAGGTTTCCATCTTCGTCGTTAGTGCTGTATTCGTTAACAAATGAATTATTCAAATCGGTATAAAAACCTTCTGCTAAAAAGTAGGTTTGTACTTTCCCAAAGCTTTTATCTACGTCGTACGAAATGGTATATGAGTTTGACGATTCTTCTTTCAGATTTTTTGATAATTTGTGAATGACACGGCGTGCTGCCGAAGCTTCAATATGTAAGTCTTCGTCGAAAATTTGTGGAGCTCTAAAGCCTTTAGCATAGCTCAAACGTAATTGCATGGCATCGTCTAATTTGAACAAGACGTTTGCTCTTGGACTGATAACGGTATTGTTGATCTCAGAATTATCAACGCTATTTTTAATTTTGTAAGAGTCCATTCTTGCACCTAAAAGGAATGTGGCAAAACCTAAGTCCCATTTACTTTGAGCATATGCACCAATTGTATTTGAACTTTGGTTAGCAATAATGGTTGTAGGAACTATTTTCTTTTCTTCGTAGTCCATATAAGCTAGTTTTTTATCCTTTAGCTTATTGTATACATTTTCAATACCCAACGTGAAATCAGCAGGAGCGAAAAGGAACCTATCAGAATGAGAGAAGAATTGTATACCTGTTGAAATTGCTAAATCTTCGGTTCCACCATAAGAACTGTTATCGAATATTGGTTTTGGTAGGTCGATTCCATCATCACCTTTTAATGTAGCTGCGCCATAATAAGAATCTCTATCGATATGTTGAGCCGATGCATAAACAGAAAGTTTACTGTTTCTTTCTTTTGAGAAGAACTGATCTAATGTGATGCTTCCTGAGTTGATATTGTGTTCTATTTGTTCAGCAATTAAAGACATGTGAGCAGGTAAATCCAACTGATCACCACCACGACGATATTCATCAACAACATGGTATTCCATACTTAGTTTAGATAAATCGCTTAAGCGATGAAAGGCATTAAAACCTGCACTTAAGTTTTTAAGTTCTACAATATCAGAGAAGCCATCCTTATTAGCATCCCATGCTTCTTTATTACGTTTCATCCCAAATAGGAAGATTCCAGATTTGTTGTCGTCAGAAACAATTGAAGCATTAAAGTCAACCATGACATCACCAGCAGGTTTATCGCTAGCACTAACTCCTGTTCCAACACTACTATATTTGGCACCAACTTTAAACGAGTTACTTACAGGGTCTTTTGTGATGACATTAATAGTACCCGCAATAGCATTACCACCGAAAAGAGCAGAACCACCACCACGTACAACTTCAATACGTTGAATCATACTTGGTGGAATGTGTTCCAAACCATAAACACCAGCTAATCCACTAAATATAGGACGAGAATTAATTAGAATTTGAGTATACGGACCTTCAAGTCCGTTCATTCTAACCTGAGAAAAACCACAATTGTTGCAATCATTCTCAACACGCAAGCCTGGTGAAAACATTAAGCCATCAGCCATGGTTGAAGCAGCCGTATTTTCAAGAAGTTTTGTGCCGATTGAGTTAACGACTACTGGTGCGTCTTTTCTCGAAATTTGATTTCTATCAGCAGTAACCACAACTTGATCGAGACCAATAAAGTCTTCGTTCATTTTAAATGTAAGTATATTAGGCTGACCCAGTTTTACATCGTAATGTTTCATGTCCGCACGATAGCCAACACAGCTTGCAATAATATGACAATGCCCAGCGGGAACATTCGTGATTTCAAATTCTCCTTCGAAATTGGTAACAGCTCCAATTGACGTGCCTTCTAAGGCTACACTAGCGAAGGATACAGGTTCATTGCTGGAAATGTCTACAACTTTCCCTTTTATTGTTGTTGTATTGTTTTTTGCAGATGCAATAAGAGATAAGGATGCTATTAAGAAAAAGCTTAGGCCTAGTTTAGCGATAAGTTTCATTTATATTTTTTTATTTGAGTAAGTGTGAAAAAAGCCCAACCAAATGAATATGGATAAACTGATCGAACATGATCTGAATACCCCTACTAATTGTGACTTTGAAGACCAAATTGTATGGTCGAAATCTAAAACGGTGTTGAATGTTGGTTTGTAGATCTAGATTCTAATCTGAATCAGAACCTATTATTCTACTTGCATTTAGAGTCTAAAAAAAGACCATAATTATACATGTGAAATAATAATCCGATAAGGAGGAATCTGAATAAACAAGAAGATTAGGACAGTAAAGGAGGAGGTCTATTATATAAGAGACTAGCTGTATAGCCAAATTTTACTTGTAGGGTTTCAAACTGAACTAGTCTTAATTGTTTTGCAAAAATCAAGCTAAGAAATAGAGCTGTGATTGCAATAAATATTAAACTGGTCAAGTGATGAATCGAAAAACAGTC
Source organism: Marinifilaceae bacterium (assembly GCA_016744515.1). Taxonomy (GTDB): domain Bacteria; phylum Bacteroidota; class Bacteroidia; order Bacteroidales; family Marinifilaceae; genus Ancylomarina. The sequence goes on from JADGEF010000030.1 coordinate 3,876, forward strand.
ATTACAAGTATGAGAATGGGAAGTGCCTTTTTGAGTTCCGCTATCTTGCATAGGGTGAGCATGAACAAAAGAATTACCATTCGCCTGTTTGTGGATATGCAGATTGAAAATAGCATTCCCAGTCAATGCAAGCATTGCAGGAAGTAGTATTATCAGTACAGCAATTTTTATCTTTCTAAAGAATTCCATCAAACATTATAAATTTTTCAATAGTGCAAACATATATGCTTTCACATTCTCTTACAATACCTACATCCTATGATATTCATGAAAATGTTTTTAAACATCAATTTAGACTTCTGTTTTTATTTGGAATAGCTTCACTTATAAATTGCTTAATTCTTTTAACTTTGCCAATCAAGTTTTGACAGAGTATATTGGTGTATTAGTCAATCAAATTAATATAAGTATGGCTGAAGAAAAAGATAAAAAAGCGATCATAAAGAAACTTCGAAATAAGTATCGTTTAACTGTTTCAAACGAAAGTACTTTCGAGGAGGCCTTATCTTTTCGTCTTTCTAGATTAAATGTATTTACTGTTGCAGGTATATCTTTAATTGTTTTGATTGCTCTTATTACTATTCTTATTGCTTTTACACCATTACGAGAATATATTCCTGGTTACCCTGATGGTAAGATGCGTCGAAGTATTGAGCAAAATATGAAGTCGGTTGATTCATTAACGACAGAGTTGGAGAAACGTGATCGGTTTTTTCAGGGAATAAAGAATGTTATCTCAGGTAATGATTTTGAGAACATCGTTCAAAGCAAAGCCGATTCTATTGTCGATCCTAAATATAAAGGATTACAGTTCACTCAGTCTGAGAATGATTCTATTTTCAGAAAAGAGCATGAAGCTGAAGAAAAATTTAATTTGACCATTTCTGGAGAAAATAAAGCAAGAGGTATTTCGAGCATTCATTTCTTTACACCTATGAAAGGGATGATTTCAAATCCATATGATGGGCAATCGGGGCATTATGGCGTTGATGTAGTAGGACCTAAGAATGAAAGAATATCAGCAGTTTTAGATGGTACAGTTATTTTTGCAGAGTGGACTTTGAATACAGGTTATGTTATTCAAATTCAGCACGGTAACGATTTGGTGTCAATTTATAAGCACAATCAAGAGTTATTGAAGAAGCCAGGAGAGTTTGTTAGAGCAGGTGAAGCTATTGCAATTCTAGGAAATTCAGGTGAGTTGACTTCCGGTCCTCATTTGCATTTTGAATTGTGGAATAATGGTAAAGCTTTAAATCCTGAAAGTTATATTAAGTTTTAAAATCTTGTCTGAAATCTATTGATAGGATAAGCCAAATAAAAATCAAGGGACTAAATGAGTAAACATATTGCAATCTTAGGATCTACGGGTTCTATTGGAACGCAAACTTTAGAGGTAGTTGATGCAAATCCAGAATTGTTTGTTGTAGATGTTTTAACAGCAAACACGAATGTGGACTTGTTGGTTGCCCAAGCAAAAAAACATCAGCCCAATGTGGTTGTAATTGCACGAGAGGATAAATATCAATGTCTGTCAGAAGCTTTAAAGGATGAGGATATTAAAGTTTATGCAGGTAGCGATGCGATTGCACAAGTTGTTGGCATGTCGTCAATCGATGTAGTCGTTACGGCTATGGTTGGTTATTCCGGATTGTTACCGACTATAAAAGCCATTGAAGCTAAAAAGAATATTGCTCTTGCTAATAAAGAAACGCTTGTAGTTGCAGGCGAAATCATCCAAAAATTGGCACTTGAAAATGGGGTTAGTATTTACCCCGTTGATTCGGAGCATTCTGCAATATTTCAGTGTTTAATTGGTGAATTTGAAAATCCTGTTGAGAAAATTTACTTGACAGCATCAGGTGGACCTTTTAGAGGGAGAGATAGAAAGTTTCTTGAAACGGTTACTTCTAAACAAGCCTTAAAACATCCAAATTGGGATATGGGTGCTAAGATTACCATTGATTCTGCCAGTATGATGAATAAGGGCTTTGAAGTAATTGAGGCTAAGTGGTTATTTGATCTTAAGCCAGAACAAGTTGATGTAATTGTTCATCCACAATCAATCGTTCATTCATTGGTTCAATTCGAAGATGCTTCAATGAAAGCTCAAATGGGCTTGCCAGATATGAAACTACCAATTCAGTTTGCATTAACCTATCCTAAGCGTCTGAAAACAAGCTTTGAAAGATTTAATTTCCTTGATTACCCAAATTTCACCTTTGAGCCAGCTGACACGAAGAATTTTAGAAACCTAGCTCTTGCTTATGAAGCAATGAACAAAGGTGGAAACATGCCTTGTATCATTAATGCAGCAAATGAAGTTATGGTAGAAGCATTTTTGAAAGATCAAGTCGGTTTTTTACAAATGAGTGACATTATTGAAACTTGTATGCAGAAAGCGAGTTTTATATCTCGTCCAGTTTATGAGGATTATGTTGCTAGTGACACTGAAGTAAGACAATTAGCAGCCTCTTTGTTATAAAATACTTACCTTGTCGTGATTTTTAAATCAAGGATAAAACTCAATATTGTTTTGAGCCAATTAATAAGATAATCGAAATTTAATGGAAATATTAGTTAAAGTATCTCAGTTCCTTCTGAGTCTGTCTATTTTAGTGGTATTGCACGAATTAGGACACTTCACTTTTGCAAAACTTTTTAAGACTCGTGTAGAGAAATTCTATATGTTTTTTAACCCTGGTTTTTCTCTTTTTAAATATAAAAAAGGTGATACAGAATATGGTATTGGATGGATTCCTCTTGGTGGATATGTGAAGATATCAGGAATGATTGATGAGTCGATGGATAAGGAGCAAATGGCATTGCCACCTGAGCCTTATGAATTTCGTTCGAAACCAGCTTATCAGCGTTTATTGATTATGGTAGGTGGAGTGTTGGTGAATTTTATTTTAGCTTTTGCAATTTATATAGCAGTTCTATTTGCTTGGGGAGATGAATACCTTCCTGCAGAGAATGTGAAGTACGGTTATGTGTGCGATTCATTGGCACAGAGTATAGGTTTGCAAAACGGGGATAAAATTCTTGAACTTGATAATCAGAAGCAGGTTAAATACACGGATATTTTAATCAATATTCTTCTGAACAATCCTAAAACCATGCAAGTTGAGCGCAATGGGAAGATGATGGATATTGCAATCCCATCAACTTTTGTTCCTGACTTGTTAGCTAGGAGTAGTAAAGGTTTTTCAATGTCTCCTGTAATTAGACCACGAATGCCATTACACCCTTTTATTATTGGTGGTTTCTCTAAAGAATCAGCAGCTAAACAAGCTGGACTGAAAAAGAATGATGAGATACTTTTAGTGAATGGAAAAGATATCGAGTTTTTTGATGAATACCTGTCTTATCTGCAAGCTAGAAAAAATGAAACTGTTGTCCTTACAGTTAAACGCGATGGTGAAGTTCAAGAGATTTCAACGAAATTAAGTGATGAGGCTAAGTTGGGTATCGCAATGAAACCTTACAATCATTTTGAATTTGCTGCAATTGAATATAGTTTTCTAGAGGCAATTCCTGCTGGTATCAATAAAGGAGTTGATAAATTACAGTCATATTTGAAACAATTTAAACTGATTTTTTCATCAGAAACTAAAGGGTATAAGTCAATTGGTGGTTTTGGAACTATTGCGAGTATTTTCCCTGGTGTATGGGATTGGCATGCATTCTGGAACTTAACAGCTTTCTTGTCAATCATTCTAGCAATTATGAACATTCTACCTATTCCAGCATTAGATGGTGGTCATGTCATGTTCCTGTTGTACGAGATTGTTGCCCGACGTAAGCCAGGTGAGAAGTTTATGGAATACGCACAAGTTGGAGGTATGATTCTATTATTCGGCTTGCTGATTTTTGCTAATGCAAATGATATTATAAAGGCATTCAACTAAGCTTGATTGATGTGTGTTTCAGACATCTGCCTTGATACTTTACATGAAAATGTTATATTTGTGATAATTAATTCTTAAAAATAAACTTATGAATCTTTTTGTAATAGCCGGAATGGTTGGTCCATGGCAAATTGCCATCATTGTATTTGCTCTTGTACTTTTGTTTGGGGGTAAAAAAATTCCTGAATTAATGAAAGGCTTAGGTCAAGGTATGAAAGAGTTTAAAAAAGCTACTGATACCGAAGACAAAGAAAAAGATAAAGACGAAGAAGAGTCGAAAGATAAATAATATGAAAGCAGGTTTTACAACCTGCTTTTTTTATGTCTTAGATTTCCAAAGTTTTACAAACTCATTTAGTAGCTTTAAAGAATTGTTATAATTACGATATAATTGATTGTATTTTGGTCTAATGCAAGGATAAAATGCTTATCTTAATTCCGCCAAAATGCATGTTTACTATTGAAGCTATTTTTCCAAATGAGATATACTATACCAGCTATTAAGACTCTACTGTTTACAGCTATTCTGCTAAGCTTTTCATATGTGAATCAGGCTAGTGAAAAGGGAGATGAAAATCGAACTGCCAGAAAAGTAAATTCTACATCAGAGTTTAATTCGCATAATGAACATGATCCTGAAGGATTTATTAATGGTTCTGTAAATACAAATGAGGATTATTCTTGGCGTATAGAGAAATTAAATGAAGCAAGCCCCGTAAAACTTGAATTTAACGATATAGTTAAGCGCTATATTGATGTATACTCAGTAAGGCATCGTGATAAGACAGCAAAAATTTTAGGTTTAAGTGAAATTTACTTCCCAATTTTCGAAGAGTATCTAGATAAATATGGACTACCTCTTGAGTTAAAATATATTGCCGTAATAGAGTCCGCTTTAAACCCAAAAGCGAGATCTCGATCAGGAGCAACTGGACTGTGGCAGTTCATGTATCATGCTAGTCGTATGTTCGATCTTAAAATCTCATCTTACGTTGACGAAAGAATGGATCCTGTAAAATCAACCGATGCAGCATGTAAATACTTGCAATACCTTTATCGGATTTTTGGCGATTGGCAGCTAGCTATTGCTGCATACAATGGCGGGCCTGGTGTTGTTCGTGATGCAATTAAGGCTTCAGGAGGCAAGACTAACTTTTGGGAAATAGCAGCTTTTTTACCAGAGCAGACAAGAACGTATGTGCCAGCTTTTATAGCTGTTAACTATGTGATGAATTACAATATGGAGCATGATATCATTCCTAATGAAATGAAATTTTCTTATCTGAAACTTTCTGATGTTAACGTGAAACACCCTTTATCTTTGCAAACTGTTTCCAAAGAATTGGGTATTTCAATATCTGATCTAAGACAATTAAATCCTATCTATAAACTTGATTTTATCCCTAAAAGTGAGCTGCCAGCTAAATTAATTTTACCTGTCGATAAAGCTCTGGAATTTGTTGAGATAGAAACAAAATTATATTCGATACACCAAGAGAAAGTATTATATCAGGATATAGAAACAAATATGTCGTCAACTAAAGGGAAAAAATGTATTGTGCATGTTGTTAAAGCAGGTGAGTTCTTTCATAAGATTGCTATGAAGTACGCTTGTACCAGTACTAATATAAAAAAATGGAATAACCTTACAGAGGATATGTTGCATATTGGACAGAAGCTAAAAGTTTGGATTCCAAAATCGGTTTCAAGTAGAACGTCAGATTTAGGTTTAAACGTTGACGATAAGGAATTCAGTATGCTTTCAAACTAAAGATTATAAAGACTAAAAAATACAAATTTTTAATTAAAATATTGGTAATGAGATCTATATTAAAATTAAGTATCGTTATTTTGATTCTTATCACAAGTGTCAGTTCATGTAAGAAAACAACTAAAGGTTTAATGCCTACAGTTACTGGTCAATCTGGAGAAGTGATTGTTTTAAGTAGTAAAGCATTATTTGATGGTATTGTTGGTGATTCTATTAAGGCAATTTTCAATGATATTCAGGTAGGAATGCCTCAAGATGAAGCTGTAATGGATTTGTTTCATTTAAATCAAGAAGGTTTTACAAGTATGTTTAAAACGCATAGAAGCATTTTGGAAATTAAGGTTTCACCTTCGGTAAAGAAAACTAAATTGATTGTAAAAGATAATATGTATGCTCGAACTCAGGCTTACATGCGTATTGAAGCTGATAGTAACAAAGAGATGTTGAAAGTAATAGAGGAAAATAAAACAAAAATTTTGGGTTATTTCTTAAAAAGTGAGCGAACTCGTAAAGTTGAAGTGATTTCAAAAGCTCCAGTTCAAGAGATATTCGATTATCTTAAAAAAAATAAGAAGTTTACTTTAGCTTTTCCATCAGGATATGAAATTGGTAAAATTGAGCCCGATTTTTTCTGGGTTAAAAAAGAAACGCCTCAATCAAGTCAAGGAATGTTTATTTATACTTACGACTATCTTGAGGAAGAAGCTTTTGATAAGAATTCGATTTTGATGATGAGAAATGCGATGCTTAAAGATTTAGTTCCTGGGCAAAACAAAGGCAGTTATATGACAACTGAAATGAATTTTCCTATTTCCTTTAATCATTTTGATTTTCAGGGTAATTATGCTGTTGAAATGAGAGGTTTATGGAAAGTTAATGGTGATTTCATGGGAGGCCCATTTGTTAATTTGTCATTTCTAGATTCTGAGAATAATCGAGTTATTTGCATGGATGCGTATGTTTATTTTCCTAACCAAAATAAGCGAGAACTTTTGAGAGAGCTAGAAGCTATAATGTATACATATGTGCCCGTAAAAAAGCTTGTAAAGAAATAGGTTAAGGCTTTTGCCTGATAGGTGTTGAATGAATAATAATTGCTTGTGAATCTTCCGGAGTATAAAAATATTGAAGTTTCAAAATATCGCGATAAGGTTGAGATACTAAGACAAGTTGCTGCTCAAATTGAGAAAGATTTTCATCAATTTGGTTTTGAAGTAAAATTCTCTGGTGAGCCAGCAGATGCTTATAACGAATTGTTTACTCAGATAAACGAACATGTCACATTCATGCTCAGTCAGGATTATCATCGCTTGATTTTACTCCTGTATCAAATTGATTTGAGTGAAAAAGAAATTATTAAAAATGAATTGAAATATCCAAATGTGGATAAACACCAGCTTTTATCTGAGATGATTATTCAGCGAGAGCTTAAGAAGGTTCTTATTCGAAATTACTTTAAAGAAAATCCAGATAAATTATAATTCTATTTGATGTTAAAATAGAGCAAGATGATTATAATAGATATTTTCTTTAATCTTATTACTTTTGTGAAAACATAATCGGATTATTCTTTTGTATGCGATGTTAGAGATTGTATGGAAGTGAAGTTTTGTTAATTACGGACTAGCATTTTATTTAAATAAGGTAATCCAATCGATATATATAAAATACATACTGATGAAAGATACTAAAATAAAAGTTGGAATAACTCAAGGTGATATAAATGGGATTGGTTATGAGGTAATTATTAAAACCTTAATGGATAATCGAATATTGGAGATTTGTACACCAATTATTTATGGCTCTCCAAAAGTTGCTGCATACCACAAAAAAGCACTTGGTATTGAGGGGCTTAGTTTAAATAATATCAAATCAGCACAGGATTCTCATTCCAAAAGAGTAAATGTTATCAATTGTACAGATGAGAATATAAAAGTTGAATTAGGAAAGTCAACTATAAGTGCAGGTGCTGCATCTTTAGACTCATTGGAGGCAGCTGTTAAGGACTTGAAGGAAGGACATATTGACGTTTTGCTAACAGCTCCTATCAATAAAAAGAATATTCAATCGAAAGATTTTGTATTCCCAGGACATACAGAATATCTTGAATCTAGAATAAATTCAGGGAAATCGTTAATGTTATTGATTAGTGAGAAGCTTAGAGTTGGTGTTGTAACAGGGCATATTCCTATTTCTAAAGTTCCAGAAAGTATAACAGAGGAGAAGATAATTGAAAAATTGAACATTCTGAATAAATCATTGATTCAAGATTTTGGTATTCGTAAGCCCAAAGTGGCAGTACTTAGCTTAAATCCACATGCAGGTGATGATGGATTAATCGGTTCTGAAGAGAAAGATATAATCATTCCGGCAATTGAAAAGGCAAGAAAGAATGGGGTGATGGCTTTAGGTCCTTATCCCGCAGATGGATTTTTTGGATCAAATGATTTCTCGAAATTTGATGCAATTCTAGCGATGTATCACGATCAAGGTTTAACAGCATTTAAAGCTTTATCTTTTGATTCAGGTGTTAACTTTACAGCTGGTTTATCTAAAGTTAGAACTTCACCTGCTCATGGAACAGCATATTCTATTGCTGGAACCAACGTTGCTTCACCAGAATCTTTCCAGAAAGCTTTATATATGGCTATTGATGTTTATCGCAATAGAATCCAATTCGAAGAACTAAGTAAGGATCCTATGAAAGTGAAAGCACCAAGTAACGATTATCAAAATAAGAGACAGCCGATTAAGTAATTAGCTGTCTAAATTAAATATACTGTAAGGAAACTCATCCAAACTTACCTATATGTTTGAATATATAAAAGGCGATATAAATGAATTAACCCCTACTGCTGTTATCGTAGATAACCACGGGATGGGGTATTATATCAATATTACACTAAATACTTATTCTCAACTTTCGGGACATAAATCTGCACAATTATATCTACATCAGGTTATTCGTGATGATGCACATTTGTTATTTGGATTTAATGAACTGAAAGAAAGAGATGTATTTCGTTTATTAATTTCTGTTTCTGGAGTTGGTGCTAATACTGCTCGAGTAATGCTTTCATCATTGACAGCAGAGGAAATTAAAAAAGCTATTTTCTCTAATAATTCGAAAACATTGCAAGATGTAAAAGGTATTGGTGCCAAAACGGCTCAACGAATTATTATTGAACTTAAAGATAAGATTGGGAAGGAAGATGAGTTGGGCGAATTTATATTACCTCAGAACAATACAATAAGAGAAGAAGCGTTATCAGCTTTAGTGATGCTTGGTTTTGCAAAAAATACAGTTGCAAAGGTTCTTGATAAAGTAATTAAAGCTAGCGTACCTGCAAGTGTTGAAGAACTTATAAAGGTTGCTCTTAAACAGTTGTAATATCTAAATCAAAAAATACCCGTTCTTGAAAAAGTTACTGCAATACATATTATCATTTTTATTTCTATTCATAATAGGGCTGTCGTTTAATGACAGATCCTTGAAAGCAGATGCCTATTTTCTGGAGGAATTTCAACAAGATAGTACCCTTATTAAAAATGGGCAACGAATTAGTAATCCGAAGTCTCCTTTTATAAAGGCGAAGAAGAAAAGTGCTAAGGATGAGACATTGCCTTATTCTTTTGATGATGAAGATGACTCTAAGCTTAAGAAAGATAAAGTTAAATCACCTTTATACTTAAAAGATCCGTCTAATATTAAAAAGACAATAGTTTATGATCCCGTAACAGGGAATTATATTTTGAAGAAGCGAATAGGAAGAATGGATTATAGAAATTCAACTTCATTATCGAAAAAAGAATTTAACGAACAGCAAAATCAGAATGCTTTACGAGACTATTGGATGGAGCGTGTATTGTCTGACAGAAATGTTAGAGGTACAGATCAGCGTTCATTTTTAGGCTCAAAAGTATTCGGTAAATTATTTGGTAATACAGCTATATCCATAAAACCACAAGGAGCAGCTGAACTGAGTTTTGGTATTAGTACAACTAAAGTTGATAACCCAACTATTCCTGAAGACCTACGAAAAACCACGAGTTTCGATTTCAATGAGAAAATCCAAATGAGTGTGTCTGGTAAGGTAGGCGATATCTTATCGATGGAAGTAAACTATAATACCGAGGCGACTTTTGATTATGAAAATCAGATGAAGTTGGAGTATAATGGCGGTGAAGATAATATTATTAGAAAAGTTGAAGCAGGTAATGTTTCGATGCCAATTTCTAATACCTTAATTACTGGAGGCCAGAATTTATTTGGTGTTAAAACAGAGATGCAATTTGGAAAGCTATCTGTTGCTTCGGTTTTCTCGCAGCAAAAAGGAGAGACTAAAGTCGTTAATATGGAAAATGGAGCTCAAAAAAGTGAGTTCGAAGTTTCTGCAGGTCAATATGAGGCTAATCGACATTTTTTCTTATCAAGATATTTCTACGACAACTACGATCAAGCATTGGCGAAATTGCCAATTGTAAATTCTGCTGTAACAATTAATAAAATTGAGGTTTGGATTACCAATAAAAATTCAAATTTTGAGAACTCAAGAAACTTTGTTGGTTTTGTTAATCTAGGAGAAAATTATGTGTCAGGAGAATATCCTGATAATGAGAAAAGTCCTGCGAATCAAACCTTTTATAATGAGTTGACAGATGGACAGTATAAGGATATTCGAGATATTAATCAGGTGACGAATGTTCTAAATGGAAATTTTACAGCAGGAAAAGATTATGAAAAAGTTGAAAACGCACGCCTTCTTAACGAGTCGGAATATACTTTAAACCGTCGATTAGGATACATCTCGTTGAATCAGTCCTTAAATGCTGATGAAGTTGTTGCAGTTGCCTATCAATATACGGCAAATGGAGAAGTGTTTCAAGTGGGTGAGCTTATTGGTACAAGTGTTAGTGCGCCTCAGTCACTTATTCTAAAATTAATTAAAGGTACAAATCTGAATCCAAAGCTTCCAACTTGGAAGCTGATGATGAAGAATATCTATAATATTGGAGCTTATCAGGTTAATTCTGAAGATTTTATTTTGAATGTTTTATATCAAAACGATCAAGCAGGTTCTCAATTAAATTATATTGATACTGGGTCAGGAAAGAATGAAATTTTATTGAATCTTTTGAATCTCGATAACTTAAATTCTCAACTAGACCCGAGTCCCGATGGCATGTTCGACTTTATTGAAGCATTAACAATTTATTCGAATAAAGGACGTATTATTTTCCCTGCAAAAGAACCTTTTGGTTCCTACCTAAGATCGAAAATATCTAATGGCGCTATTGCTGATAAACTTGCTTTTGATTCATTATATACACAAACTCAGAATGAAGCTCAGCAATTAGCAGAAAAAAATAAATTTGCTTTAAAGGGGAGTTATAAATCAACGGGAGGATCAGAAATTTCCTTGAATGCACTTAATGTACAACCAGGTTCGGTTGATGTTAAAGCTGGAGGAATAAAGCTTATCGAGAATATAGACTATACGGTAGATTATACCCTTGGGCGTGTTAAGATTATCAATCAAGCTCTTTTAGAAGCAGGAACGCCAATATCTATATCATCGGAAAGTAATTCATTATTTAATATCCAAACAAAAACATTGATTGGAGTTCAAATGGATTATCAATTTAATAACGATTTTAATCTTGGGGCAACTGTAATGCACTTGTCTGAGCAGCCTCTGACTCAGAAAGTAAATATCGGAGATGAGCCTATTTCAAATACGATTTGGGGATTAAATGGTAGCTATAGAACAGAATCTATGTTCTTAACCAACTTGGTTGACAAACTGCCATTTATTGAAACGAAAGAGCCATCACAAATTTCAGTTGAAGGTGAATTTGCACAATTAATGCCAGGACATAACAAAGCAATTGGTAGTTCAGGAACAGCATATATCGACGATTTTGAGGGAACAGAGACCTCAATAGATATGAAAAATTATAATGCTTGGGTTTTAGCCAGTACACCACTGACTGATGCTACTACCGATGATGATGATAAGTTTCCTGGAGGAAAGTCGAGTGATGATAAGTTGGCTTACGGATACAATCGTGCAAAATTAGCCTGGTATGTTATCGACCCACTTTTTAATAGAAGTACATCAACGACTCCTTCGCATATTCGATCAGATAAGGAACAATTATCTAATCATTACGTTCGCGAGATTTATGAAGAAGAGATTTGGCCAAATAAAGAAACGGCAACGGGTGTTCCTACAAACATTTCTGTACTTAATTTAGCCTATTATCCTGATGAAAAAGGACCTTATAATTACGATGTAGATGGGAAAGCAAATGTTTCGGCAGGTATGAATACCGATGGGACATTGAAGAATCCAGAAACACGTTGGGGTGGTATTATGCGTAAGATCGAAACCAACGATTTTGAGGCTGCTAATATTGCTTATGTGGAGTTCTGGATGATGGATCCATTCGTGTATGATCAAAATAACACACACAAGGGTGGAGATATTATTATAAATCTGGGTAATGTATCAGAAGATATTTTGAGGGACTCACGCAAAAGTTTCGAGAATGGCTTACCAACTAGTAGTAATGTTGTTTTAGTTGATTCTACTGCATGGGGACGTGTACCATTGGTTCAATCATTAGTTAATGCCTTTGATAATGACAATCAATCTCGAAAATTTCAAGATGTCGGATTGGATGGTCTTAGTACTGAAGATGAAAGAACATTCTTTGATAAATATATTCTAGATATTCAAAACTCAGCAAGTTTAGGGGCTGGTTCTAAAGCCTACTCTGATGCAACTACTGACCCCTCAGGTGACAACTTTCACTATTTTAGAGGTTCAGATTACGATGCAAATGAAATCAGTATTCTAGAAAGATACAAAGACTTTAATGGTCCTGATGGGAATTCGACTACGGCTGATTTATCTCCAGAATCATATCCGACTTCAGCAACAACTTTGCCAGATGTTGAGGATATAAATCATGATAACACACTAAGTGAAACAGAGGCGTACTACAAATATAAGATTCATCTCGAACCTAATAAGATGAACGTAGGAGAAAACTTTATTGTAAATAAGGTTGAAAGTACTGTTGATCTTGCTAATGGAACAAAGGGAACTGTTAATTGGTTTCAATTTAAGGTTCCAGTTGAGGAATACCAATATAAACATGGTAACATTAGCGACTTTACTTCGATTCGTTTCATGAGAATGATGCTGAAAAACTTCGAAGAAAAGGTTGTTTTACGTTTTGCAAGTTTGGATTTAGTTCGTGACGATTGGAGAAAGTATGACCAAACGCTTCGTCTTGATTTAACACCATCATCAGAAGATACACGTTTTGAAATTTCAGCTGTAAATATCGAAGAAAATGCAGAGAAAGAGCCAATAAATTATGTCTTACCTCCAGGTATCGATCGTGTTGTTGATCCGAGTAACCCACAATTACTACAATTGAATGAACAAGCTATTCAGCTTAAAGTAACTGAGATGGAGGAGGGAGATGCGAAAGCAGCTTATAAAACTTTAAATATGGATGTTCGCAAGTATGGTACACTTAAGATGGATGTACATGCTGAGCAAATTGATGATTTAAATTTAGAAGATGACGATCTTCGAGTTTTTATTCGAATGGGTTCCGATTATCAGAACAACTATTACGAATATGAAATCCCACTGAAATTGACTCCTCATGGTCGTTATACAAACGAGAATCTGGACGACAGGTTAATAGTTTGGCCTGATGAGAATCGATTCGATTTTAAATTAAAACTCTTTTCAGGTATCAAACAGATGAGAAATAATGAGATGCGTCAAGCAGGATCTCCAATAGACTTGCTGACTGTGTTCTCGAGAAATGTCAATGAACTTGATAAGAATTCTGAACCTATATCAGAGAACAATAGGATCAGCATTAAGGGTAACCCTAATTTAGCTAATGTTCGTACTGTAATGGTAGGGATTAGATATCCGCAAGAGGGAGATAATGCGAATGATGGACAAAGACGTGCTATTGAAGTTTGGTTAAACGAACTTCGTTTGACCGATTTTGATGAAGATGGCGGATGGGCAGCTAACTTAAGAGTAACTACTAAGCTTGCTGATTTAGGTACTCTAACTTGGGCAGGTAGTCGAATGACAGCTGGTTTTGGAGGTATTGAAGATGGTGTTCATAATAGGAATAAAGAAGATATTTTCCAATATGATTTTTCTGCAAGTTTAGAATTGGGTAAGTTTTTCCCTGAGAATTCAGGTGTGAGAATACCAATGTATTATGCTATTTCGGAAGAGACGGCTAATCCAGAATATAATCCTCTTGATCCAGATATTCCTCTAGATGTTGCACTAGACCAAGCCGCAAATAAAAAGGAACGTGACTCTATTAAGCATATTGCGCAGGATTACACTAAGCGTAAGAGTTTTAACTTGACTAATGTTAGAATTGAGAAACAAGATGGTAAAGCAAAGCTGTTGGATATTTCAAATCTATCTGCAACCTATTCTTTTAATGAAACCTATTCTCGTAATGTAAATAAGGTTCGTGATTTGGAGAAGAATTTTAGAGGTGTATTGAATTATACATACAGTTCTCGACCAAAGAATTATTCACCTTTAAAGAAATCAAAATTATTAACGTCCCCATATTTACGATTACTACGTGACTTTAATTTCTATTTAATACCTACTCAAGTATCAGTTCGTTCTGATATTCAGAGGTATTATCGAGAAATTGAAACTAGAAATATCGAACAGCCTGATCTGTTAATAACACCAACATATGATAAGAACTTTAATTGGTATCGTTATTACGATTTAAAATATAACTTAACTAAGAACTTTAAGTTCGATTTCTCTGCAACCAATACGTCTCGTATCGACGAGCCTGATGGTATTGTCGATAAAGATAGGAATCGTGATGCCTATAATATTTGGAAAGATTCGATTTGGAATAACCTTATGGATGGTGGACGTAATGTTCAGTATCACCATAATTTTAATGTTACTTATAAGGTGCCAATAAATAAAATTCCATTCTTGAATTGGACATCTTTGACGACTCGTTATACTGGATCGTATGACTGGAATGCTGGTGCAATACTTGAAGATGAAGCTCTTGATCATGGTAATACTGTTCGTAACTCGAATAATATTCAGGTGAATGGGCAATTGAATATGGTTAACCTTTACAATAAGTCAAAGTTCCTGAAGAGAATTAATCGAAAATATAGTGGAACACGACGCTACAAGACTAAAAGTAAGAAATTTGAGAAAGTTACTTATGAAGGAGAGATTGATGAATTAAAAGCGAATGTTGGTAAATCTGTTTATCACAAATTAGGAACGAAGGATATTCTAGTTAAAGTTTATGATTTAGAAGGAAAAGAAGTAAGAGTTGAATATCGTGCACTTTCAGGAAATAGAGTTCGAGTTATTTCGAAAAAGCGAATAAAGAATGCTCGAGTTAGGATCAGTGGCCGAGTAGAAGAGAAAGATAATATTCTTGTAAAAGCTGGTCAAGGTTTATTGAGATTAGGAATGAGTGTAAGAAATATTTCATTGGGTTATTCTGAAACGAACTCGACTACTTTGCCAGGTTATTTACCTCAGACTAATTTCTTTGGTGGAGAAAGTTATAATGGTTCAAAAGCTCCAGGATTTAATTTCTTGATTGGTAGCCAAGATCGTAATTTTGCAGCAGATGCAGCTCGTAATGGTTGGATAACGACTGATGCTACTTTGAATGCTCCTTACGTAATGACTCATACCGAAAACTTTACATTTAGATCGACGATTGAACCTCTAAAAGGCTTAAAAATAAACCTGAATGCAAATAGAACCTATTCTAAGAATACGAATGAGTTTTATATTTATAATGAAGATGCTTCAACTCCAGATCAACCCGCTTTCGATGCTAAGAATAAAACCTTAACGGGTAATTTTAGTATGACATTCATGAGTATGAAATCTGCATTTTTTAGTATTGGAAATACAGGCGATTATTCATCTAAGTACTTTGATGAGTTTTTGACTATAAGAAAATTGGAGTCGCTCCGTTTAGCCAAGAAACGTTGGGGTGTAGATTATGAGGATCATCCTAGTGTTATTGAAGAGGGTTACTATGCCGGTTATGGCTCAACTTCACAAGAAGTGCTTATTCCTGCTTTCTTGAAAGCCTATGGAGGTGGTGGAAGTAAGTATAATAAACTATTCCCAAGCATTGCGAAAATGATGCCAAACTGGAGAGTAACATTTGATGGTTTATCTAAGATTCCTCTAGTTAAACGATATTTTAAGTCGATTAATATGAATCATTCATATACGTCAACCTATAATGTTGGTTCTTATAACAATAATTTGAATTATTCGGATAGAGGTGATGGCTTTACTGATCAACTTGATTTGGTGAAAAATTATTTACTAAGGTATGAGACTAATTCTGTTTCAATCAACGAACAGTTTAATCCTTTGATTAATATCGATATGATGTGGAAGAATAATTTTACCACAACATTTGAAATGAAACGAACTCGTAACTTGATCCTAAGTCTTGCTAATACACAATTAACAGAAGTTGCTTCGAGTGAGTTTATCTTTGGATTAGGTTATCGTTTTGATAATATTGGGATGATTATAGGGAAAGGATCAGGTCAGAAGAAATTTAATAGTAATTTGAATCTTCGTGGTGACCTATCGATTAGAAAGAACAATACAATTATCAGAAAAATTGTTGATGAAGTAGACCAGTTAACATCTGGACAGAAGGTTGTGACAATAAAAATGTCAGCCGATTACGTTTTAAGTAGTCGTTTCAATCTACGTTTATATTACGACAGAATAGTGAATGAACCCTATGTGTCTCTTTCTTATCCAACTACAACAACAGAATTTGGTGTGAGCGTTCGATTTACATTAGCTCAATAGGCTTATGTCCAATAACATAAACAAAAGCTTATTTTGAAATAAGAGTTTGATTAATAATTGGAAAAAAAATGTAAATTTGGATCAAAATAAAGTACTAGACTTAAACAAGAATTATCATGAACGTACCTGAAAATTTAAAGTTTACAAAAGATCACGAATGGATTCGTGTTGAAGGTGATGAAGCCTTTATCGGTGTTACTGATTTTGCTCAAGGCGAATTAGGAGATATCGTTTTTATCGAAGTTGAAACTGAAGGTGAGACTTTAGATAGAGAAGAAGTTTTTGGAACTATTGAAGCTGTAAAAACTGTTTCTGATATGTTCATGCCATTGAGTGGTGAAGTATTAGAATTCAACGAGAAGCTGGAAGATACTCCAGAACTTATAAACACTGATCCTTATGGAGACGGTTGGATTATTAAAGTAAATGTTGCAGAAATTTCAGAAATTGAAGATCTATTAACTGCTGAGCAGTACAAGGGATTACTTTAATAGTATTCTTACAATATATAAAGCTCCGATTTATTGGGGCTTTTTTTATGCTTTTACTTATCTTGTTTAGATTTATTAACGATAACGTATACTGGCACCATTTTCTTGATAAAGTCTATAAGATAGGCTAATTGTAATCTTAAAAGAATATCTAATAGTTTCTAGATTAGAAATTCAAATTCTATGCTGTAAAATTTGTGTAGTTTTGGGTAGGAACCAAAAAGGAGAGGCTGTTTCATTTGAAACAGCCTCTCTTTGTAATATATGTTTTGAGCTATTATTTTAACTTCTTAGCAACTTCTACTTCCTCAAAAGCTTCTACCATGTCACCAATCTTAATGTCGTTGAATTTATCGATATTCAAACCACACTCATAACCTTTAGCAACTTCCTTAGCATCGTCTTTGAAACGTTTTAATGAACCAAGTAATCCAGAGTAAATAACAATACCCTCACGAATTAAGCGGATCTTAGAGCTACGCTTGATTTTACCATCACGAACAATACAACCTGCAATTGTTCCGACTTTAGTAATTTCAAAAGTTTCTGTAACTTCAACAGTAGCCACAATTTCTTCCTTAATCTCAGGAGAAAGCATACCTTCCATTGCTGATTTCAACTCTTCGATAGCATCGTAGATAATTGAGTACAATCTGATGTCTATTTCCTCTTTCTCTGCGATCTTTCTAGCTCCGATTGAAGGTCTAACTTGGAAACCAACAATAATTGCATTTGATGCAGTCGCAAGCATTACATCAGACTCAGAAATCTGTCCAACAGCCTTATGAATCACGTTAACCTGAATTTCTTCGGTTGATAGTTTGATTAAAGAATCAGAAAGAGCCTCGATAGAACCATCCACATCACCTTTCACAATCACGTTAAGCTCTTGGAAGTTTCCAATTGCAATACGACGACCAATTTCATCAAGTGTAATATGTTTCTGAGTTCTAAGTCCCTGCTCACGCTGTAATTGCTCACGTTTGTTTGCAATGCCACGAGCTTCTTTCTCACTCTCCATTACGTTGAAATTGTCACCCGCTTGAGGCGCACCATTCAAACCAAGGATTAATGCTGGTTCCGAAGGACCAACTGCGTCAATTTTCTTACCGCGTTCGTTAAACATAGCCTTAACGTGACCAGTATAACTACCCGCTAATAGAATATCACCAACTTTTAGAGTTCCTGCCTGAACCAATAATGTTGTAACGTAACCTCTACCTTTATCTAGTGATGATTCAATAACTGAACCAATCGCACGTTTATTTGGATTTGCTTTTAGTTCAAGCATCTCAGCTTCAAGCAATACTTTTTCAAGTAATTCTTCGATGTTAACACCGTTTTTAGCTGAAATTTCCTGACACTGATATTTACCGCCCCAGTCTTCAACTAGGTAGTTCATGTTAGCAAGTTCACTTTTAATTCTTTCTGGATCTGCACCATCTTTATCGATCTTATTAATCGCAAATACGATAGGTACACCAGCAGCACTAGCGTGATTGATTGCCTCAATTGTTTGTGGCATCACGTTATCATCAGCTGCTACAATAATAATAGCAATATCGGTTACTTGAGCACCACGAGCACGCATCGCTGTAAAGGCTTCGTGACCTGGAGTATCAAGGAAAGAAACACGTCTACCATCGTCAAGTTTTACATTGTAAGCACCAATATGCTGAGTAATACCCCCAGCTTCACCATCAATTACGTTCGCATGACGCACGTAGTCAAGTAATGAAGTCTTACCGTGGTCAACGTGACCCATTACGGTAACAATAGGAGCTCTAGGAATTAAATCTTCTTCTTTATCTACTTCTTCTTCAATTGATTCTTGAATTTCAACACTTACAAATTCAGCTTCAAAACCAAACTCATCAGCAACAACTGAAATTGTTTCGGCATCTAGTCGCTGATTAATTGATACAAAAAGACCTAGTCCCATACATGTACCAATAATTTGTGTTGCTGTAACCTCCATCATCGACGCAAGTTCACTTACTGTAACAAATTCAGTAAGCTTAATTGTGTTCTTCTCAGCTTCTCTTTTAGTTTCAATTTCTTGTTGTCTAACACTTACCATGTCGCGTTTATCACGACGGTGTTTTGATTTTTTTGTTTTTCCACCCTTAGATGTCAATCTAGCTAAAGTATCTTTAATTTGCTTTTGAACATCTTCTTCAGTAACCTCTCTTTTGACAGGTGCCTTTTTCCTTAGTTTATTAAATTTTGAATCTCTTGGTGGTCTTCCGCTAGTGCTACCAGTAGCAGCAGCTCTCGCAGCGCCAGCACCTGTACCCTTAGGACGATTAACTCCTTTTTGAGCAGCAACATTTACTTTCTCGCCATCTTTCTTAATACGCTTACGTTTCTTGCGCTGATGTTTGGCTTTATCTTTATCCGCCTGAGATGTTTTCTTCTCAACAGGAAGTTCAATTTTTCCAAGAACTTTAGGACCTGTTAATTTTAGAGTTGAAGATTTGAAGATTTCGTCTTCTTTCTTCACAGGTTTAGCATCAGGAGTTGCAGCTGGTGTTGGTTTTGAATCAACAACAGGTTTTGCAGCTTGAGGAGTAACAGTTTTTTGTTTTCCCTTTCTCTCAACATCTTTTTCTGCCTTAGTTTTCTTAGCAGGACGAGTTCTTTGATTCATTGCATTCAAATCAATTTTCCCGATAACTTTAAATTCGTCTTTCTTGTCAGAAGATTTTGCTTCAGACTTTGCTTCCTCTTTTTTAGGCGATTTCATTTTAACAGATTGTTCCTCGGCACTACCTTCCGAAGGTTGTTTAGGTTTTTCTTTAGATTCAGCCTTAGGTGTAGCAACTTTGTCTTCAGATATAGGAGCCTTTTCTTTCTTCACAGTCTTCTTCTCAACTTTTGTTTTTTTTGCCTTTGCTTCCTCTTTCTTACTCGGTTTTGATACGGCTTCTAAATCAATTTTACCAACGACTTTAATAGCACTTTTCGGCTCTTCTTTTTTAGCTACTTCTTCAGATTTTTCTTGCACTTCAGGTTCTGAACCTTCTAGATATACAGGCTCTTTTTTCTCTCTAGTGCTCTTCAGATTTACTTTCTCGGATTCCTTCTTCAGATTTAAATCTGAACTATACTCTTTTGCAAGAATATCATAAGCCTCTCCGGACACTTTATTATTAGGGTTTGAATCCATTTTAATCCCTTTTTTATTTAAGAATTCCACGATAGTAGTAATACCCACGTTGAATTCTCGAGCTAGTTTACTAAGTCTTATGTTGTTATTGACTTTTGTCATATTCTGAAGTTAACTGTTAAATGCTGTATCTTAAACTAAAAATATTGAGGATTAAAGTTGATTATTCAAATTCTGAATTCAAGATATTTAAAACTTCTTCAATAGTCTCTATTTCAAGATCTGTTCTTTTTTCTAATTCCTCTGCTGTAAGTTCCAACACAGAACGGGCAGTGTCGCAACCTATTTTCTTAAACTCTTCGATGATCCAAGCTTCAATCTCATCACCAAATTCTGATAAGTTTACATCTTCTTCACCTTCAACTTCGTTTTCTATTTTCTCACGATAAACGTCGATTTCGTATCCTGTAAGTTGACCAGCAAGTTTAATATTTAAACCACCTTTACCAATAGCCAATGATACTTCTTCTGGATTCAAGTATACTTCAGCTCTGCTTGTTTCATCGTTAAATTTAACCGAGTTTACTTTAGCTGGGTTAAGTGCACGTGAAATAAACAATGATGTGTTTTCTGTATAATTAATAACATCGATGTTCTCGTTTTTCAATTCACGAACGATACCGTGAATTCTCGATCCTTTCATACCAACACAAGCTCCAACAGGATCAATACGCTCATCGTAAGATTCAACTGCAACTTTTGCTCTCTCTCCAGGAGTACGAACGATATTTTTGATTGTAATTAAACCATCGAAAATCTCAGGAACTTCAAGCTCAAATAAACGCTCAAGGAATACAGGAGATGTTCTAGATATAATAATAAGAGGACTATTGTTCTTTACTTCAACACGAACAACAACAGCTCTTAAAGATTCTCCTTTGCGGAAGTAATCTGAAGGGATTTGCTCCTCTTTAGGCATGATTAACTCATTACCATCATCATCGATAACAAGAATTTCTTTCTTCCATATTTGATAAACCTCACCAGTAATAATTTCACCGATACGATCTTTATAAATGTTGAAGATGTTATCTTTCTCAAGTTCCATAATGCGAGCTGAGAGGTTTTGACGAAGTGTTAGAATCGAACGACGACCAAAATCTAAGAATTTAACTTCATCGGTTACTTCTTCACCAAGTTCATAGTCTTCGTCTATTTTCTTCGCTTCCAATAATGAAATTTGAAGATTAGTATCTTCAACCTCTCCATCCTTAACAACTTCACGATTTCTCCAAATCTCTAAGTCACCTTTATCTGGGTTGATGATGATGTCAAAGTTTTCATCGGTACCGTAGTTCTTCAATAGAAGGTTTCGGAATACATCTTCCAAAACACTCATCATGGTAGCACGATCGATGTTCTTTAACTCTTTAAATTCTGAAAAAGTTTCAATAAGATTCATATGACTCAGCGATTCACTTGTTAAAAAGTAATTATATCTTTTGTTGATTTTATTTGATCAAAGGTGAAGGATAGCGTTTTTGTAATTAACTGCTTTTTTTTCTTTCCTTCTACTTTAACTAATTCCTCAACTTCTATTTCAATTTCATTTTCACCAACAATTAATAATTTGCCAATGTTTTTTTCACCTTCACATGTAAGGACTTCAATATCTTTCCCCACATTTTTGTGATATTGTTGTATCACTTGAAAAGTTTGTCCAATTCCTGCTGAAGATACTGATAATTCAAAATCTTCAACTTCTCGATCTAATTGACCTTCTATTGCTCGACTCAGCTCGATACACTTAATGATCGGAACACCAGCAAAACTGTCAATCATTACAGAAATTGTATTGTCAGAAGAGACCTTAGTTTCTACCAGATAAAGATCGCTATTTTCGATCTCTTTTTCAATAATTCCCTGTATTGTTTTTTTGTCAATCATAAAGGAGTTGCTTTCAATAAAATAGGGGACTTTATTGTCCCCTAAAGCACGTGTGAAATGTTACTTTTCGCTGCGAAATTAGATATATTTGTTTTAATATGCAAATGACACCTGTCTAAATTATTGTTTTCTAATTGTTAATGTGTTTTTCTTTGTCCTGAATGAAAGTGTTTTGGATCTAAATGCGATAGCTTGTGTCGCTTTTTATTACATTTGCTTGTGAGTGTATTAATTATGCTTGTATTGCTTAATTATGGTGAAAGAATGATGTGAAGAATAGGGAGTTGAGGAGAAATTTTTCTCAAATTAAGCCATTTGTTGAATTTAAACTTTATTAAAATGAAACATAAAGTGCTTAGTGACCCAGTTCATGGTTTTATTCATATTCCTTCGGGGCTTCCCCATGAATTAGTGGAGCATCCTTTTTTTCAACGCTTACGCCGAATCAAGCAGCTAGGAATGACTTCCTTGGTTTTTCCAGGTGCTATTCATACTCGCTTTCAACATGTATTGGGAGCAACTTACTTAACGCAGATGGCCATTGAATCACTTCAATCTAAAGGAGCCGATATTAGTTCTGAGGAGGCCGAGGCTGTTACAACTGCTATTCTTCTTCACGATATTGGTCACGGACCTTTTTCTCACGCTTTAGAGTATAGTATTGTTGACGGTATTAAGCACGAACGTTTGTCTGAATTATTCATGGATCGTTTAAATACAGAGTTTGACGGAAGGTTAGATTTAGCAATTCAGATCTTTAAAAATGAATATCACAAGCCATTTTTACATCAGCTAGTTTCAAGTCAGCTTGATATGGATCGCCTTGATTACTTGAGGCGAGATAGTTTTTTCACGGGTGTAAGTGAAGGGGCGATTGGGTCGGCCCGTATAATCAAGATGCTCAATGTTGTTGATGGGAATCTTGCTGTTGAAGCAAAAGGAATCTATTCAATAGAAAACTTTCTAATTGCACGAAGGCTTATGTATTGGCAAGTGTACTTGCACAAAACGAGCTTGGCAGCTGAAGAAATGTTGGTTAGGATTCTAAAAAGAGCCAAGTATCTAGCAGATAAAGGTGAAAATTTGTTTGGGACGCCTGCTCTTTGCTATTTCTTAAATAATAAAGTGGGCATAAGGCAATTCAAAAGCAGGGAGAAAGTTGTTGGAAATAAAGATGCACTCGAAGTTTTTGCAGACCTAGATGATAATGACATCATGGTGTCAATAAAGGTTTGGTCTGAACATGCCGATAAGGTTTTATCATATTTGTGCAAAGCGATGAAAGATAGACATCTATTTAAGATCGAAATCAGCAAGAAGCCTTTTCCTAAAGAATATGTTGCAAGTATTCGAAAGAATGTAAAAAATAAGCTAGAATGCTCTAATCATGCATTAAATTACCTAGTAGTTAGAGGATCAATTACAAATAATGCTTACAGTAGAGCTGACGATAGAATTAATATCTTATTTAAGGACGGTAGTCAACAAGATATAGGAAAGGCTTCTGATATGTTAAATATTTCGGTCCTTTCTAAAACGGTTAAGAAATACTACATTTGTTACCCAAAGTTTAAAGCTTCTTTGTAAAGCCTATTCTCAGAAGTGTTTATGCTTTTTGTTTTAATAAATTGAGTCTATTAAATCGGTGTTTATATCAAGTTTTGAACCTCACAGAATTATATATATTAAAATGATTACTCATGCTTTATGAGCTAAATTTTTATTGCCTTAAAATATTTATTAGATTTGCGTAAATTTTGCCTTATAAAATCGAGTTGTAGAACGGTCTATAATTCAGGCTTATGTTATTTAATTAAGTTATAGTTTAGATTTATTTTTTTGATTTAAAGATCTAGACGTTATGGGTTTCTATTGTAAGCATGCTGTGTTTGCTTATTAATGAGGCATTTATAAAATATAAAGATGAATTTTACAGCAAATGATATTGCAGAGTTTCTGAATGGTGAAGTTGATGGTGACGGAACAGTTTCAGTAAATAATGTATCCAGAATTGAAGAAGGAGAGCCAGGAACATTATCGTTTTTAGCGAATCCTAAATATGCTCATTATATTTATGAGACTAAATCGTCTATCGTTTTAGTAAATAAAGATTTTGTAGCTGATAAAGAGATTGCTTCAACTTTAGTTCGTGTTGAAGATGCTTATCAGGCTTTAGCTCAGTTGTTAGAAATGTATGAGCAGAGTAAGCCTAAGCATGTAGGTATTGAGCAACCATCTTTTGTGAGCAAAACTGCAAAAGTAGGTGATCAGGTTTATATTGGTGCCTTTGCTTATGTTGGGAGCAATGTGAAATTGGGTAAGAATGTAAAGCTTTATCCTCATGTTTACGTTGGTGATAATGTAACGATTGGTGATAATACTGTATTAAATTCAGGCGTAAAAGTATACGAAAACTGCGAAATTGGAGCGGAATGTATTTTCCACTCTGGCGTAGTTATTGGTGGTGATGGCTTTGGTTTTGCTCCATCATCGGCAAACGATTATAAAAAGGTTCCTCAAGTTGGAAATGTGATTATTGAAAATCATGTAGAAATTGGAGCAAATACTTGTGTCGATAGAGCAACTATGGGATCAACTATAATTCGTAAGGGTGTAAAGTTGGATAACTTAATTCAAGTTGCTCACAATGTTGAAATTGATGAGAATACGGTGATTGCTTCTCAAACAGGACTTGCGGGGAGTACTAAAATTGGTAAGAATTGTATGATAGGTGGCCAAGTTGGTTTTGCGGGACATATTACTATTGCTGATGAAGTAAAAATAGCAGCACAATCTGGTCTTGGAAAAAGTATTAAAAAAGTTGGCACGGTTGTTCAAGGATCACCCGCTTTTGAATTTGGACCATATCAAAAATCATATGTATTATTCAAGAATCTTCCGAAAATGCGTGAGCAAATCATGACAATGGAGAAGGAATTGAAGGAACTGAAAAAATAAGTTATTTGAGAATTACATTCTCTACAAGTTAGGAACAAGAGCATTGAATTAGTATAATGGCTGACAAACAAAGAACTTTAGCAAAAGAATTTTTTTTAACCGGAAAAGGCTTACATACAGGGGTAGAGGTTTCAATTAGATTTATACCAGCTCCAGAAAATCATGGTTACCAGTTTAGACGTGTTGATCTTGATGGGCAACCAACAATAAAGGCGAGTGCTGAGTATGTTGGTGATACTTCAAGAGGGACTGTTCTACAAAAGGGAGAATGTAAAGTTCAAACAATTGAACATGCACTTTCAGCCTTATATGGTTGTGGCGTTGATAACTGTATGATAGAACTTAGTTCTTCTGAGCCTCCAATTTTGGATGGGAGTTCAAAATTATACGTTGAAGGTATTGAGGAAGTTGGGATTGTAGAGCAAGACGCAAACCGTGAGTATTTTGTTGTAAAAGAAAAAATAGTCTACAAAGACGAAGCAAAAGGATCAGAATTAATTATTCTTCCAGATGATGAGTTTAGTGTAAACGCAATGATTTCTTTTGACTCTAAGGTTCTTAGAAATCAGTTTGCAAGCATGAATAGTTTGAGTGAATACAAAGATGAAATTTCGATGTGTCGTACTTTCGTATTTGTTCGTGAGTTAGAGTTTCTTTTGAATAACAACCTTGTAAAAGGTGGTGATTTAGATAATGCGATTGTTATTATGGATCAGCCAATGGAGCAAGCCGAATTAGATCGTATTGCTGCTTTGTTCAATCACGAAGGTGTTGAAGTAAAAGAAGGTGTTTTAAGTAATATAGATTTGTATTTCGATAACGAGTGTGCGCGTCACAAGTTGCTTGATGTAATTGGTGATTTAGCACTTTGTGGTAAGTTTATAAAGGGTAGAGTAATTGCAACTTGCCCAGGTCATGGTCCTAATACCGAAATGGCTAAAGTATTAATCAATAGAATTAAAAAAGAGATGGGAAAAGATACAGTTCCGGCTTACGATCCTAATAAAGAGCCTGTTTTAGACATTAATGGGGTAATGAAATTATTACCGCATCGTCCTCCATTTTTGTTGGTTGACAAGATTATTGATATCCAAAGCGATAGTATCGTAGGGGTTAAGAATGTTTCAATGAATGAGCCATATTTTGTTGGTCACTTTCCAGGAGAACCTGTAATGCCTGGTGTTTTAATGGTTGAAGCTATGGCACAATGTGGTGGCATTTTAGTTTTAAACCAAGTTGATGATCCAGAAAATTATGGAACTTACTTTTTGACTCAAAACAATATTAAGTTTAGAAAAAAGGTTGTTCCAGGTGATACTTTAATTTTTAAACTTGCTTTTTTGTCACCTATTCGTCGTGGAATTGCTAACATGAGAGGTATTGCATACGTAGGAGATACCATTGTTGCTGAAGGTGAGTTTATGGCTCAGATTTCAAAGAAGAAATAGTTTTAGAAATAGAATATAAATTTTCATCTATCGGAAAGAAAATTAGGGATTGAGTTCTTATTCTTTCGAAGTGTAAATAAAAAATATAAAATGAAGCAACCCTTAGCTTATGTGCATCCCGAGGCAAAAATTGCCGACAATGTGGTTATCGAGCCTTTCGTTACCATTGACAAGGATGTTGTGATTGAAGAAGGAACACGTATTGGTTCAAATGCGACGATTCTTGAAGGAACACGAATTGGGAAAAATTGCAACGTATTTCCAGGTGCTGTTATTGGTGCTGTGCCTCAGGATTTGAAATTCCGTGGCGAAAAAACAACTGTTGAGATAGGAAATAATACAACCATTCGCGAATGCGTAACCATTAATCGTGGTACAGCTGCAAAAGGTAAAACTATAGTAGGAGATAATTGCTTACTAATGGCTTATTCTCATATCGCTCACGATAGCGTTCTTGGTAACAATATTATTATTGGTAATGCATCCCAAATTGCTGGTGAAGTTGTGATCGACGATTATGCTATTTTAAGCGGAATTGTTGCTGTTCATCAATTTGTTCATATTGGTGCACATGTAATGGTTTCAGGTGGATCATTGGTTCGTAAAGATATTCCTCCTTTTGTGAAGGCGGCTCGCGAGCCAGTTTCATATGTGGGTGTTAATTCAATTGGTTTACGTCGTCGTGAATATTCTAACGAAAAAATTCGTGAGATTCAGGATGTGTACCGTTACTTATATCAAAAAGGGATGAATAACCATGCAGCAATTGAAGCAATTGAAGCTGAAATGCCAGCATCGCCAGAGCGTGACGAGATTATTCTTTTCGTTAAGAATTCAAAACGAGGTATTATGCGTGGGTATTTCCCAGAGTAAGGTCTTGTAGATATAATATAGCAAAGCGCTTGTTTCTTAATTGAAACAAGCGCTTTTTTCTGTTTAAAATGGAAATCTGTATGGTTTAGGATTTTTTTAAAACAAAACAGGCAGCTTCTTTCGAAACTGCCTATTATATATTTTGATATGAACCTTGTAAAGAGTGGTGATGTTTTTTTCACTCTCATCTCATTTATTCCGTAAAATTTGTCCATCCTTGAGCCTGAAGTGCAATCTCAGTATTGTCACGAGAAACCATATATTTTCCTTTGCTTGCTTCGCAGATATGACCAATAACTTTTACGTCAGCCATCTTCTCAATCTCTTCATGTTTGCTAAGTGGAACAGTGAAAAGTAATTCATAGTCTTCACCGCCATTTAGAGCGAAAACAGAATAATTCATATTCAATTCTTCAGCCATCCTATGCGTTTCGAAATCGATGGGAATCTTTTCTTCGTAAATCTGACAACCCACGTTTGAATCTGCACAGATATGAAATAGCTCCGATGATAAGCCATCAGATATATCTATCATCGATGTAGGAACGATTTTAGCGTCCTGTAAGCTTTCAAAAATATCTTTTCGAGCTTCTGGCTTCAGCTGACGTTCTAGAATGTAATCGTGTCCTGTTAAGTCAGGCTGAATTTCAGGATTGTTATCAAAGATGCGCTTTTCTCTATCTAAAAGTTGAAGACCAGCATAGGCCGCTCCAAGATTACCTGTTACACAAATTAAGTCGTTTACTTGCGCTCCGTTACGGTAAGCCAATTGATCTTCGTCAGCTTCGCCAATTGCAGTAACCGAAATACAAAGTCCTGTAAGGGATGAAGTTGTATCGCCACCAACTAAATCGACATTATACTTCTCACAAGCCATATTGATACCTTCGTAAAGTTCGTCGATAGCTTCAAGCGTAAAACGTTTCGAAATCGCTAGAGAAACAGTCACTTGCTTAGGCTCTGCATTCATTGCATAAACATCAGAAACATTAACCACTATAGCCTTATAACCCAAATGACGAAGTGGGGTATACATTAAATCGAAATGGATACCTTCAACCAAAAGGTCTGTTGTAACTACCGTTTTTTTACCAGATTGGTTTAATACAGCAGCATCGTCACCAATACCTTTATGAGTAGTTGGCTGCGTTAATTTTACGTTTTTGCTTAGGTGTTTGATTAAGCCAAACTCACCCAATGTAGATATATCGGTTCCTTGATTGTTGTTTTCCTGCATTGTTTCTCTTTTTAAGCCCTATTGGCGATTCGATTCTCGCTATTAGGGGCTTGGTTTCAGTTCGGTGCCAAAGGTAGAGAAAAATTTAAGAATGAGAATAATGAATTTTAGTAGCTTGTTTATTCAAAGAGTACATAAGTCTATTTAACCTAATTTGACCCGGTCATGAACCCCCTCTAACCACTTACGAGGTGGGTAAACGGGCTTGTTAAGTGGGGCGACGGACTTCCGGACTCCCTCGAGTGACTTAGTTAAGGGCTTTTACCCAGTCTCGAAGTGGGTAATTCAGGCTTTGAAGTCCCTCTAGGGGCTTATGCTAGTGGGTAAATGGGGTTTGAGACTAGCTTTTTGCAGTTCTTAACTACCTATAACCTATCTGCACAGTGGTATTATTCAATTGATGCTTTAGAAAAGTTATCTAGCTCAATGGTTGTTCTATTTTTAAACCTAAAAAAAAGGAAGCTAATCTACTTAACTTCCTTTTTTGATGCTATTATACGGCACTATCCTTTTCTTTTTTCTTGGTTGGGAAGTACTGTTTTAGTTCTTCGTAAACTGCAATAGCACCACTTTGATGCTCATTAGCCAGATATCGAACCGAGCGATAGAATGCCAATGCATCATGGTAGTTATCGTTATCTAATAAAATTTTAGTATCACTTAAATTTCTCTTAATGGTGTCGAGTTTCAATAGTAGTTCTTCAATCTCTTGCCGAGCAGTAAGATCTCTATGGTATTCTTCCTGATTAATAAAAACAGGAACCATACTCGGATTCTGCTCCATTAGAGTTTTAGTTTTGTTAACAAACAATTTATTGGTTTCGTTTATCGAACCCAAATTCTGACGATCCTCACCTGATAAGTTAGGTACATGCTTGTTTGCAAATGTTTCTACTGCTGTAACACCTGTGTTACAAGCTTCCAGTTCTTCAGGTGTGTATGCCACCTGTATTAAATCATTATTCTTCATAGTTTATAATTAAAGAGTTAAATAATAATTGTTTATCGGTAATGAATTTAATAATATTTATAAGGCGGATTTAAGAAT
>JADGEF010000031.1:0-26505 GCA_016744515.1 Marinifilaceae bacterium
AGCCAACGCACACAGCCAAGCACATTTGCAATTACACACAAGCCAACACACAACCAAAAATTGCAAAAGAGCTTATCTGCTTGCCAACTCTTTATGCTGACCCTGAAAAAACAAAATCAGTACAGTGCAAACTTGAAAATGATGTAGCTAGAATGAAACGAAGAAAACGTCCAGCAGGTAACAAAATGTCATATGTCATTGGGCAGAAAGGGGTAAGTTGAAACGTAAAAACAATTAATAAACATATCAGCGGTTTGAAAGTGAAGTGCCTTGAAATACCCAACGCCACATACATCAGCCGAAAAGTGTTGCCATTTTGAGCGGAAAAGATTTAAAGAATACCGAGGAGATGTCTGTTTTCAATAGCAGTTAAAATACTAGAAAATAAAATTGACAACTTTATTGTTTATTATGACAAATATCTAGCTAAACCGATAAAATAGATGTTCAATGGTGAAAATATTTACAAAAACTTACCATTTAAAGCACTAGTCAACTTCAATAATTCGAAAAATAAAAGTATCGTTCCAAATTATAGGAATAGTTCTCAATAGAATACCCATAGGCTCAACGGCATTGTCCAACTATGTTTTATCCTCTATTTGTCAGCATCCTTATCAGAAAAGGGAATGTAGAGAATCCTGCATTCTCTTTTTTTTGTTAACTTCGACAAACGAAAGGATAAAACATTTTTTCGTTATCGCCAATTTTAGAAAAAATAAACTGGACTAATCAATAGATGTTTTATCTTTGAGAAATGAATACTGAACTGAATACATTTGAATATAAAAAGTGGATTGAAGAATTAAAATCCAAAATTCATTCAGCAAAACGAAAAATTGCTTATTCTATTAATTCTCAGCTTCTCGAAATGTATTGGGAAATTGGAAAAGATATTTCGGGAAAGCAAGAAAAATCAGAATGGGGAAGCAAATTCATCGAACAAATTGCTCTTGAATTAAAACATGAATTTCCCGAAATAAAAGGGTTCTCACGTAGAAATATTTATGCAATTCGACAATGGTATAAATTTTACTCAACAAAATATCAATTTGTGCCACAGAGCGTGGCACAATTACCATGGGGTCATAATCGTTTAATTATCACAAAAATAAAAGATATTGACGAAGCTTAGTTTTATTGTAACGAAACAATCAAAAATGGTTGGGACAGGGACACTTTAGAAATTCAGATAGAAAACAAACTTTATAATAGACTTGGTTCTGCTGACAATAATTTCTCACAAACACTTCCTGCCGAACAATCAAAGCTCGCTTCAGAAATATTAAAAGACCCATATAATTTTGATTTTCTTGGATTACATGACGAAGCGTTAGAAATCGCAATAGAAAATGAATTAGTTAAAAACATAACCAAGTTTTTATTAGAACTGGGAAAAGGGTTTGCATTTCTTGGAAGACAATATAAGATTGAAGTAAGTGAGAATGATTATTTCATCGATATGCTTTTCTATCACATGGAACTCAGGTGTTATATAGTTATTGAACTGAAAGCAGGCAAATTCAAACCAGAGTTCGCAGGAAAACTGAACTTCTATTTATCAGCAGTTGACAGTCAACTTAAAAGAGATGGGGATAATCAATCCATTGGAATTCTTCTCTGTAAAAAGAAAGATAAAATAGAGGCAGAATATGCTCTCAGAGACATTAATAAACCAATGGGAATCACAGAATATAAGCTTACTGATGCAATTCCTGAAAACATTAAGACCAAGCTTCCATCAATAGAAGAACTTGAAAATGAGTTGATAAAAAAAGAGAAAAACAGGCGATAATAAATAGAACTATGAGCGGTCGGCACGCCCCAGCAATGAGTTCAACAAAAGCTAAATTTCATAGGCACTGATGAGCAGCTTGATAGTTAGTGCAATTAATAAACATCAGCAGGCCAATACAATTTGTTTGCTCAAAAAGATAAACAAATTTATTGCGGTTTGATAGGTAGGAGCTTTTAAATGCCCAACGCCACATACATCGGCCGAAAAGTGCTGCCATTTTGAGCGGAAAAGATTTAAAGAATAGTATTGTAAATAGGAGTATTAAAGCACACAAAAAAGATAAACTGATTATGGAAAGACATATAGATATATTAGAAAAGTATTACGAGGAAATACGTGAGAATAGTCAGCTTGACATTGATCCTAAGGGGTTTGCAGTTAGGTGCGTAAGATTGCATAACGAAAAGAGGAGGAAAGAAAGAGAACGTGAGCGTGACATAAAAAAGGCAAAAGCTCGTGAGACCCTGAGAAAAAAGCAAGCTTATCAAGCTGAAAGAAGAAAAGCCCTTAAAATAGAGAGCCTTGCAAAGGCAAGGATAGAATATGAAAAAAAGAAAAAGGCTATAAGTACTCAGAAGGAGTTAATAGAGTTTGGGGAATCCACTTCTAGAAAATATCTTATGGTAGAAGGAGATCGTAAGAAGAAAGTATTAAAGGATCTTGCAATATTGGTCGATATAATAAGAGGCTAGTTTTAATATACTTGGTCTACTTTTCGCTAGTACGAGTTATAGCTTGTACTTTGTGTATGCAGAATAAAAAATAAGTGTCATAACAAAGCTTGGGTTTTCTCAGTAAAAAACGGTAAGACCTACTTTCTAACGTCAAAAAGGACTCGTTCCGTTGGTGAGCATTCCTTCTTTTATCATTATGACTTCTAACTTTAATCTATTCAGTGTATTGTGCTCGTGCGCTTTTCGAGTTCAATGGATTTGCAAAACGGTTTTTA
The DNA here is from genome assembly GCA_016744515.1 of Marinifilaceae bacterium. Taxonomy (GTDB): domain Bacteria; phylum Bacteroidota; class Bacteroidia; order Bacteroidales; family Marinifilaceae; genus Ancylomarina. The sequence goes on from JADGEF010000031.1 coordinate 2,748, forward strand.
GATCTATTTTATTTCAGTAGGCTCTTCTTTAATAGAATTCACAATGTTCTGAATAAACTTATTGGTGTTAAAACGCTTGTCGATAGATAAGCCTAGGCGGACAATCACAAGGTTTTTTGATGGAATGATCGATACCATTTGACCATGATGCCCAATGCAATTGAATTCATCAATTTTAGTATCAGCATTCAGCCAAAATTGAGCACCATATTGCCCATTAGATGCCTTTGCAGGTTCTGCCGAATACTTTGCCCAGCCTATAGGAAGAATTTGTTCTCCGTTTGCCATTCCATCGTTTAAATACAATAAGCCAAACTTAGCCCAGTCGCGAGTTGTAGCATAACCAAAAGATGAGCCAACAAAGGTTCCATTGGCATCTGTTTCGTAATAAAATGAGCTCGCACCAATCTTTTTAAATAATTCTAGGTATGGGAAGTTGTGATATTCTTTATCGTTATTGATCTTATCGCGAAGGTATTGGCTGATGATATTCGATGTTCCCGATGAGTAAATCCAAGTTGCATCAGGTTTTGTTGAAAATGCCTTATTGATCGCATAACCCGAAGCGGTTCCTGTTTTGTAAAGCATTTTGGTTACATCAGATAAGCCACCATACCCCTCGTCCCAATCTAAGCCGCTACTCATGTGCATCAAATCATTTAAAGCGATGTTTTTTCTTTTGTCATTCGCCCATGCTTTAAACAGATTTTTGTCAGCAAGATCTAATCGGTTTTGTTTTTTCATTATCCCGACAAGGGCATTGATAATGCTTTTATTCATGGACCATCCCAATAGTGGTGTCGACTGGTTAAATCCGTCACCATATCGTTCTGCAATCAGTTTGTTTTTATAAAGGACTACAACACCTCGCGTTCTTTCTTCACGTTCGAAAACGGAATCGAGAGCAATGTTTAGACGTTTAAAATCAATCTCGTTCTTTATATCAGTTATGACCGTGTCTAGAGGAATGTTCTTTATGGTTGGTCTTTTAAAAGCTTGTTGTTTTAGTTCATGCTCGTCGTAGCCTTTGGTTACGCAGCAACCTAGTGCATCACGAAAAATCGCTTTGCGAGGAAAAAGACCGAAGATGCTAGCCGTTACTGATTTTTCTTTTCTGTTAACCGTTACGCTTGTTTTACTCATGAAAGAGTAATTAATGTCATTCTCAACTAATGACTCTAAGCTCCTGTTTGCGATGAAAATGCCCGAGCAAACATCTTTGGCTGAATAGCCTGTTACAACGGGAAGTTTAATGCTAGTGTCGTAAATGAAATAGGTTAAGCCAATTAGAACAATGGCAAGCAGAATGCGTTTAATTATTTTCATAGACTAAAAATAAGAAATTATCTGAATTGAAAAGTACTTAGAGTTTAAAGTATTTATAAGTACTTAGAGTTGTGTGAGAAAAAATAAGTTGTGCTAGTCTGATAAATTAGTATACAATAACTCAATAAGGAAAAATTTAAACCACAAATTTCACAGATTTCCACAAATGAAAATAATTCAAAAAAAATATATCTATCATTCAGTATGAGAAATAGATCCTATAAATAATTTGTGCTCATTTGCGTAATTTGTGGTTCTCTTCTAACTCACTTATAAAAGAAAAGGCTGCGAAATTCGCAGCCTTTATTTTATCTATTGTTTCCACCATCTCGTTTGAAAGATTCAAATAAACCTTCAAAGTCTCGTTGAATTTTATCTTTTATATCATTCTGACCACCTGCTTCGGCAATTCCCAATAACATTTGAACAATTCTGATTTCTCGTTGTTGTTCAGCTTCAATACTAGCGAAGTATTCAGGTTCTAAAGAAAGGAAGTAATCCATTTTCTCATATGAGTTTTCGGCAATACGAAGAAGCAATTCATTAGCTTTCTTAGTTGCACCTGCTCGGTAATATTCTTGAATAAAACCAACCAATGAATATTCGATAGGAAGTTTTGTTGTTGGTAATTCTTCCATACATCTGTCAAGAACTTTAAGAGCTTTTTCAGGCTTGTTCTCATCGTTAAGCTTAGCTGCTAATCGAACATGGTTAGAGCGGAACGACATGATATTACAAGTAATGATATGGAACTGATCCATATAAACATCTGGTTCTTTAATTCGGCCATACTCAAACTTATTCATTAAGTTATTGTATAGTAAATCTGAATTGATACGACCATATTCGCCGTAAGTGTTTTCAGCTTGAATTGGAACTAAACGATAAGTAGCACCTTCCAGTTGGAAATATTTTTCTAAACCTAAATAATTTTCAGGTCCCATTCCGATTGAGAAATAAATTGGACGTTCCCATTTATTCGAAGAGATGATATCAAGTATCATCATACTATTTTTATACAGATAGCTGTTTTTTAATGTCCAATCTAAACGATCAACGATTAAATCTGCATCTGCTTTCTGAACGGTCCCATTATTTACAACTTTAGCTGAATCAACAGATAAATAAATGTTTTTTCCTGGGAAATAATCCATGAATTTTCCTGATTGTGTTTCAAGGCGAGTACGCTTATTGTCGCTACCTACAAACTCAATCATCTTGGCTAATTCTTCGGGTTGCTTTAAACGATCCATTACAGGAATCTGATCGCGAATACCAGGCTCAACTTTTTCAGCACTTAAACTCATTGGAACAGGATCAGAATCGTAGGCTTTTCTACGCATCTGATTAATGTACCAATTGCCAGCTAATAAACTAATGTTGACAATACGAATATCTCGGCGAATGCCTTCAACTTCTTGTGCATACCAAAGCGGGAAGGTGTCGTTATCGCCATAAGTGAACAGAATTGCATCTTGAGCACAAGAATTTAGATAATCTTTTGCGTATGCTAATGTTGCATAGCGTCCACTTCTATCATGATCATCCCAGTTCTGTTGAGCCATAAGACCAGGAACAGCAACAAGACAAATTAATGTAGCTATACCTGCCGAGGTAAGCTTTGGCATCTTGTTTTTAAGGAAACTGTAGAGTCCTAGAACCCCAAATCCAATCCAAATGGCAAAGGCATAAAATGATCCAGCATAAGCATAATCACGTTCACGTGGCTGATGCGGATATTGGTTTAGATAAACGACAATTGCTAATCCTGTAAGTAGGAAGAGTAGCATAACAACCCAGAAATCCTTTTTGCCTTTATTCCCAGAATTATATTGGAAGAAAATACCAATTAAGCCTAAAATAAAGGGCAGAAAAAATAATGTGTTTCTAGATTTTTTATTTTTGAGTTCGGAGTAAAGTTTATCCTGATTACCCAGTCGCATTTCGTCTAAGAATTGAATACCAGAAATCCAGTTACCATTTCGGATACCGCCATGGTTTTGAATATCGTTTTGACGACCTGCAAAGTTCCACATAAAGTAACGCCAATACATATTATTGAGCTGATAGCTGAAGAAGAAGCTCAGGTTATTTCCGAAACTAGGCTTGTAAATAGTTTCAGGGCCGTTCCCATTATCTACAGTAATCGGGTTATTCTTCGATTTACCTCCCCAGTATTCGTAATCGCGCACATGATTGGCACTTGAACTGTACATACGTGGAAAAATAGTATTAAACCTAGAATCGAATTCGTAAGATGGCTTACGCGAAGCAATAACATATTTATCGCCTTTTTGAATATAAACAGGTGTTGTATATTTCACATCCTTTACTGGTGCGTTGTAGTATTCTCCAAAAACAAGAGGTCTATCTCCATACTGCTCACGATTCAAGTATGATAATAGCGCAAATACATTGTCTGGATTATTCTCATCCATAGGAGGATTTGCTGATGAACGAATAACGATCATTGCAAATGAAGAATAACCAATCATGATTACAAGAAAAGATGTAACGATGGTGTTTAGAATAACCTTATTGTGCTTGATAGAGTAATTGATAGTCCAAACCACCAAAGCAACCATTGCAATGCCATAAATCAGAACCCCTGTGTTGAAAGGAGCTCCCATTCCATTCACGAAAGCTAGCTCGAACCATGAAGCCATTTTGATTACGCCCGGAATAATACCATACATGATAACACCTAAGATCACTAGAGAAATACCTAATGAAGCAAGGATACCATTTCGAGTTGGTTCATGTTTTTTGAAATAATAAACAAATACGATGGCAGGAATTGCCAATAAGTTTAGAAGGTGAACCCCAATTGAGAGTCCCATTAAATAGGCAATAAGGATAATCCAACGATTAGCATATTTTTCATCGGCTACATTTTCCCATTTCAGGATAGCCCAAAACACAACAGCTGTAAATAGAGATGATAAAGCATAAACTTCACCCTCAACAGCTGAGAACCAGAATGTGTCTGAAAATGTATAAGCAAGTGCGCCTACCATTCCTGCACCAAAAACAGCAACACCGTTAGCGAAACTAATTTCACCATCTTTTACAAATAACTTTTTAGCCAGATGAGTGATGGTCCAGAATAAAAACATAATGGTAAATGCCGAAGCAAGTGCCGACATTAAGTTGACCATGAGAGCCACATATGACGGGTCGGGAGCAAATAGGGAAAAGAAACGGGCTAGGATCATAAAAAGAGGAGCCCCAGGAGGGTGACCAACTTCTAAACCGTATGCCGTTGTAATAAATTCACCACAATCCCACAGACTAGCTGAAGGCTCCATGGTTAAAGCGTAAGTAATGGCTGCAATAGCAAAAGCTACCCAACCTAGAATAATGTTATATCGACTATAATTTGAATTCGATAGTTTCTTGTTTTCCGACATATTTTATCTAAAATTTATAGGAACGATGAGTTCAATTCTATTATTTTTCTGATTTGCGCAAACAAAGATGGCATATTTTCTTAAACTGCACAGTTTAACTACCATAACTCTTTGCTTTTTAAAATATTTAAGGCTTGAAAATAGTCATTTTTAAGCATCTATATACTTAAGCTTTGAAAAAAATATTTTTTTTATTTGCAGAATGAAAAAAATGTTTACATTTGCAGTGCTTTAAGAATAGTGAGCAACGGAATTGTCCCATGGTGTAATGGTAACACACCTGTTTTTGGTACAGGCATTCAAGGTTCGAGTCCTTGTGGGACAACCAATATTTAAGCTTCGATTTTACAATCGGAGCTTTTTTATGTCCAAATTTCTTGTTGAGATAAAAAAAGACCTTAATTGTTTAAGACCTCAATCTTTTTACTTTAATATTGGTTTAAAACATTTCAAGAGCTTCTTTAGCTACCCATTCTGGGGAAATATCAACCATGCATTTTTGATAGACATCTTGTGAGCACTTCCCTGATCCATCTTTTGTGCAAGGACGGCATTTAAGATTCACCTCTAGAGTTTTAATTTGAGTTCCACTTGTAAAACCAAAAGCAGTAGGTCCCATTAAGGATAAAGCTTTAATTCCAAATTTATCAGCTGCATGAAGAAAACCCGTATCTCCAGAAATAACCAATTGCGATTTCTGTATCAGATAGCAAGACTCCAATAGATTGGTTTTTCCCATTAGATTAAGAACTCGATCTGGAGCAATATCTTCAATTTCTTTACAAAACAGATCGTCAGGTCCTGCAAGTATCATAAATTTATAATCAGGTAGACTTAAAACCAGCTTCTGCCAATGTCCAATAGGCCAGCGCTTCATTGGCCAGGCTGCAGAAGGGACAAGCGTAATGAGTTTCAAATCATCCTCATTCTTGAAATTAAGAATACTGGTGTCTATTTTTTGTTTTAATTTTTCAGGAAAATACCAACCTGTTTTATTGATAGAGAAATTAGTAATACCCCACTTTTGAAGAGGTTTTCTAAATGAAAGCATTCCTCTAAAAGGCATTGGGTATTTATCAATTCGAAATTTGAATAAAAGAATACGTTTTATTCTGTCTTTGCTACGAAGCACATAGTTCGGACCAATTCCAAACCAGCGCTTTAGTCTAGGAACTAAAACAGTTTTAAGAACGATAGAGCGAATGTTGCTATGTGCATCGAATATATAATCGAACTTCTCTTTTTTAAGTTCCTGTGCTTGTTTCCATAAACCCTTAAAGCCTGCTTTTCTATCAAATCCCCAAATCTTTGATATTCGATCGTCCATGGCAAGGAATGAGGACATGTCTTTTCTTGCGATCCAATGAATTTCAGCATCTGGATAATGGTTCTTTATACCATCAACAACGGTCATACATTGTATAATGTCACCTATTGAAGAAAAGCGAATGATGAGGAATTTTTTAGGCATGAATTCTTTTTTAAGCTTGAAAAACAAAATTAGAAAGATTTTTTTCAAAAGTTGAATTCTAGAGTAGCTAAAGAACCCCTGTGAGATAAAAAAGAAGGTGTATCTAGTCATTATCTTGTTTTAAATTTTTGATCGGAAGGAAATTAACCACAGAAATAGAGCTCGTAGTCAAAATTTTCATTGAGAAATGCTATAGTCTTAGTATATTATATATCAGAACTAAAGGTAGGATGATAGAGGGTTTCTAAACAGATTGATTTACGTGATTGAAAAGGTTTGAAGAGAGCCCTAATTTGGCATCTTTATTTAGGTTTTAAAATGATAATTCATTAAACCCTACGGAGATGAAAGAGAGAGGGAAAGCGATTATTGTTGGTTGGGATTTTTCGGAATTTTCAGAGCGTGCTTTAGATCATGCTTTGTTTTATTCATATCAAACCAATATGAAATTATACTTGGTGCACATCATCAAGCGGAAGTCCGATGCAGAAAAAATAAAACTTGAGATGCAAAGGATAGTTGCTAAAGTCTATCAGGAAAGAGGTAAACATATCGATATGATAATTCGTTGCGGGAGCGTGTCTCGAGGATTAAAATTAGTCGCCAAGAAAGTTTCTGCTGCGGTTATTTTTATAGGGACACAAGGGGTGAGAGGAATTCAGAATTATACTGGTAGTCATGCTTTAAAGACGATTGTGGATTCTAGCATACCTTTCGTTATTGTGCAAGCTCCTCGCGAAAAGCACTCGCGGTTCTCTTTAGTGTGCCCAATTGATTTTAGGAAAGAATGCAAAGAAATGTTGTATTGGGCTGCATATCTTGCTCGTATTTTTGGTGCCGAAATCTCATTAGTTTATCCAGAATATAATACTCAATCAAGAATACTAAAAACCTTGGCAAATGTCAATTTTGCTAGAAATTATTTGAATAATTATAAAGTTGAATATAGTGAAGTAAAACTGAACTCAAAACGATTCAATGAAGCTATTGTTGACTATGCAAAGAAAAAACATGCAGATTTAATTTTAACAATTACGAATCGACAAACTAAGGTTCAGAATTATTTTTCAGCTTCAAAAATTCAGTACCTAATTGCTAACAAAGAGAAAATTCCTGTATTTTGTGTGAACCCTCGTAAAGACTTATGGCTCTATGGATCGTATAAGTAAGCTTAGCTTTTTAATTAATAGAGGATTATGATATGATTATCATGATCCTTTCTCGTTATAGATATATCTATATGCTGTAGTTATGAGCATATTCCTATACCTTATTTGATGAATAAGATTAAACGTTTTTTTTGTAATTCTCTTTTGTTTTGTTAATTTAGCGAGAGTGATTTTTAAGGTGACATAAAAAAGTAGTTTATCAGATTGAATTTTTGTTAAAAGTTAATCTGTTTTTTTTAGTTCCAAATTTCTCAAGAGATGGGTTTGTGAAGATGGATTTTTAAGATGATTTATCAAAATACAATAGATGATAGAAAACGGAAAAACAATATTTGTACCATGGGATTTTAAGGGTGTTTCAGAGTATGCTCTGGATCATGCTTTGTTTTACTCTTCGAAAACAAAACTTGATGTTTGTTTAATTTATGTTGTAAAAAAGGAATCTCTTGTTAAGGAAACAAAAAGCAAACTTGATAAAATTGCTGCTGATATTCACGTAAGAAAAGGAAAGCGCGTACGTACTATCGTAGAGGTAGGCTCTTTTCATTCAGGTTTAAAGAAAGCAGCTGATGAAAATCAAGCAGCTATGATCTTTGTTGGAATTGATGGGTATAAGGGGATTCAAAAGTATATTGGAACATCAATTTTAAGTGTTCTGTCTGGAGCAATAATACCCTCTATAGTTGTTCAAAGACCCAAACGTACTAGAAGTACTTTCTCTATTCTTTGTCCAATTGATCAAAGAAAAGAGAGTAAATTTTTGTTAAAATGGATCGTATTTTTGGCTCGATATATTGCACTTAAAGTTTATCTGGTTTATCCAGAGTTTGAAGAACCTGGAATGAATAGAAAAATCTTTAGGAATGTAGCTTTTGCAAAGAATTTCTTGAATGACGAGAAGGTCGATTTTGCGACTGAGTGCTTTAGTGTTTTCGATTTTAATAATTCTATCGTTGGCTTTTCACGTAAAAGAGGTATCGATTTAATTTTGAGTCTAACCAAAAATGAGGTAGGATATCGAAGTTTTTTCACAACGCCTAAAAGCCATTATCTGATTGCAAATGATGAGAAAATCCCTGTGATGTGTGTTACTCCAACGCGTAAGATGTGGAAGTTTATACCTTTTAAATAATCAATTAATAGTTTTATATATTAAGATCCCATTCTTCGGAGTGGGATTTTTTTGTTTGATATCTGTGGCTTGTAATTTTCGTAATGTCAATGTTTGGGATAGCTGGAAATTTAAAGAATGCCATTATCTTTGAGTAGACATTTGAAATAGATAAATAAAAAAGACACCATATGAAACTTGTTTTTGCAACAAACAACCAACACAAGCTTTCTGAAATTCAGAACATGCTAGGAGATGAATTTCAGGTTTTGAGCTTGGCAGATATTAATTGCCAAGATGAAATTCCTGAAGATTATGAAACACTTGAAGAAAATGCTAGTCAAAAGGCTCTCTATATATATGAGAAATTTGGAGTGAATTGCTTCGCCGATGATACCGGATTAGAGGTGACAGCATTGAATAATGAGCCTGGAGTTTATTCAGCTCGTTATGCAGGAAGTTCTCGTTCTTCTGAAGGCAATATGAAAAAAGTACTTCATAATCTAGAAGGAATTGATGAGAGATCTGCTCGATTTAGAACTGTTATTTCCTTGCTTATCGATGGCGTAGAAACTCAGTTTGAAGGCATCGTAAATGGTGAAATATTACATAAAGAAAGAGGTGAAGATGGCTTTGGTTATGATCCAATATTTCAACCAAACTCATATAATATTTCTTTTGCAGAGATGCCTCTTTCTGAGAAGAATAAAATTAGTCATAGAGGAAATGCTGTACGTAAATTAGTTGAATATTTGCTTAAGTAGATATGGTTTATTTGTCTGTTAATAAGCTATTAATGCGTTTAGGATTCTGATGATTTGTTTTATTGTAGATTCACTTCATACCTTGATGAATTGAATGCTTACTTTAAGTGTTTTGCTAGCTATTAGTTTTAGATCTAGTATTGTCTGACTTAATTTCCATAGTATGATTCATAAAACCCAAGCGATTATTTTAGGTCTGGTTAAGTATGGTGAAACAAGTTTAATAGTTCATGCCTATACTGAAAAATTCGGGAAGCAGACTTATATGATTAAGGGAGGACGATCTAAAAAATCTAGAACTAAGGCAAACTTATTTCAACCTCTTTCTCTTTTAGATATGAATGTATCTCATCGAGATGGGAAGAATATTCAGATGATAAAAGAAGCGCAGTTTTCTGAATTGTCACCTCATTTAAATTTTGAAATAGCTAAGAATCCACTTGTCTTATTTTTAGCAGAGGTTCTCTCAAAAGTATTGAGGGAAGAAGAGGGAGATTTGCAACTATTTAGTTTTTTGAGCAATCATATCATATATCTGATTCAGGTTGATGATATTCCTAAAGCATACCATCTTAGTTTTTTAATTAATTTGACTAGATTTCTCGGTTTTTATCCGAATGATAATTGGTCAGAAGAGAATAGTTATTTTGATTTAGATAATGCTGTGTTTACTCGATTAGATAATAGACATGCACATTGCCTTAACAGTAACATTAGCCACTTATTACACTTAATTTTACAGACACAATTAAGTGCTTTGGAAACTCTTGATATGTCTTCAGAAAGGCTTAAAGCTTTACTAAGAGCAATCCTTAATTTTTATGCTCTTCACAGTCATGGTTTTACGAAATTAAAGTCCCTGTCTGTCTTCGAAGATTTGAGTGATTAAATATAGAGAATATGATTTAAAATAAAAGCTCCAATAACTTACAATATAAGAACTTGGAGCTTTGTTAAGTTTAATGTTTTAGTTTTTAAAATAGGCCGTGAATTTGAGCTTCTACTTTATCAACTATTGAGTTAAGATCAGTCGGATTTTTAAGAAAGTCAATATTGTCTGCGTTAACAATTAATAACTTTCCGCTGTCATAATTCTTAATCCAATTCTCGTAACGAGTATTCAGATTTTTAAGATAATCTAGTCGAATTGTTTCTTCGTAGTCTCTACCTCTTTTTTGAATCTGATTAACGAGTGTCGGAACCGAAGAGCGTAAATAGATTAATAGATCAGGAGCTTGAATCATAGAGCTCATTAGTCTGAAAAGCTTAGAGTAATTATTAAAATCACGCTCACTCATTAAGCCCATTTCATACAAATTGGGTGCAAAAATTTGAGCATCTTCATAGATGGTTCTATCCTGAATAATATTTTGCCCAGACTGCCTAATATCCATAATCTGAGTGAATCGACTTTTTAGAAAATAGATTTGAAGGTTGAATGACCATCTTTTCATGTCATCGTAGAAATCATTTAAGTATGGGTTTTCATCCACTTCTTCAAAGTGAGCCTCCCAACCATATTGTTTGGCAAGTAGTTCTGTAAGTGTCGTTTTTCCTGATCCTATATTTCCTGCAATTGCGATATGCATAGCGATATTATTTTCTGTGTGTGAATCCTACTAGAGTCGGATAGGTTTTGAATGAACTGAGATGAAAAAATACTTAAACTACTTTTTCTGTGAAAAGACCGTGTAGATTAGCATCAATTTTAGTGATGACTTCTGCTAAATCTTTGGGGTTTTCAATGAAGTCAATATCGTCGACATCGATAATAAGTAACTTTCCTTTATCGTAGTTCGAAATCCAAGCTTCGTATCGCTCGTTAAGGCGTTTTAAATAGTCAAGGCGAATTGTTTCTTCATAATTGCGACCTCTACTTTGAATATGCTTGACTAAAGTTGAGATATTCGCTCGTAAATAGATAAGCAAATCAGGAGCTTGAACCATGTCACTCATTACCTCAAAAAGCGCAATGTAATTTTCAAAATCACGCTCAGTCATTAGGTTCATTGAATGCAAGTTGGGTGCAAAAATATACGCATCTTCATATATTGTTCTGTCCTGTATTATTTTTTTGCCCGACTGGCGTAGAGTCATTACTTGGTTAAAGCGCGAGTTTAAAAAATGAATTTGAAGCGCAAAAGACCAACGCTGCATATCTTCGTAAAAATCGTTTAGATATGGGTTTTCATCAACATCTTCAAAATGAGCTTCCCAGCCATAATGTTTTGAAAGCAATCCTGCTAAGCTTGTTTTTCCAGCCCCAATATTTCCTGCTACAGCAATATGCATGGTTATTTTTAGTTTTATTTTTTCAAAAAATCAACTAAAATTAAACATTATTTTCAGGAATGCAATTCCTTGATTTTAGTTTGAAAATGGACAGCTTTTGTATCAGTGTTTTAGTTGTCTAATTGATATTTGGTCTTCACTAAAAATATAGATTTTATTGCTTTGAATTTGACTTTCACCAGAATTTTCTATTTTAAAAATGATAGAATCGGATGTCATCATGGGATTATACTTAAACCAAGTGTGATTTTTTAAATAAAGAAGCTCTTGATTGTCAAAACAGAAATCTGAGATTTTAGCAAGTGGTATTTGTTGAATAAAATGGCCGAACTTATTTAGAATGACAAGACCTTTTAAAGGAATTAAGAAATATAAATTTTCTTGATATTCAATCATTTTTGAAGGAGAAACTTCTTTGAAGTAGGATGTTAAAAGACCACTCTTATTAATGATTTCACCTTGTCTTGAAACTTTAAAGACTTGGTTGTCATCTCGACTGTACATCCATAAACCTCCAGAGGAGGCATCACAACAAAGTTGTGTTTCACTATCGGAATACGTGTATAGATCTATGGGATCTGAAACTGAACTTAAGCTCTGATCAAGATATAAAACTTGATTAAATTCTTTATAAAATAACTGAATGCGAAGTGGGTTAGATACATCGATAGATGAGATTTCGCCAAGTAGAGCATCTGAGAAACTTGAAATAATTTCTTTGTTTGATGTATATTTCGTTAGTTCTGTGCCTTCAACGGTGTAGATTTTGCCAAGATGATCAACTTCTATTATCCGATGATAATTTTGTGCATAGGAGTGAAGTGAAGCAATAAGGCACAGAAAACTAATAATGAATTTCATTCTAAATGATTTAAACCTGATTCATGCTCAAAACTTCATCAATAAGCTTTCTATTATTAGCTAATCGAGGTACTTTGTTTTGGCCCCCTAACTTACCTTTTTTCTTTAACCAATCATAGAATAAGCCTGAACGAGCTATAGTTATAACAGGTTTGTCAAGTGTAATGTTTTTATAGCGTTTAGCTTCATAATCTGAGTTGTGACTCATTAAGGCATTGTCAAATAAATAGTTGAATTCATCAATATTCGAAGGTGCCTTCTCAAACTCAATTAGCCACTGATGTGCACCTTTTCTATTGTCAGCCATAAAAATAGGTGCACCCATATAATCTTTTAGAACGGCATTGGTCTTTATGCAAGCCAATTGCATGGCCTTCTCAGCATTGTCGATGATAATTTCTTCACCAAAAGCATTTATAAAGAGCTTTGTTCGCCCTGAAATTTTGAATTTGTAAGGTTTTAATGAAGTAAACTGCACCGTGTCACCAATTTGGTAGCGCCATAAACCTCCATTGGTCGTAATGATGATAGCGTAATTCTTATGTAGTTTAACATCTTCAAGGCTTAATACCTTCGGATTTTCATCATTCACATTTTCAAGAGGAATAAACTCATAATAGATGCCATAGTCGAGCATTAACAGCATCGATTCGTCATTAAGATCGTCCTGAATTCCAAAGAAACCTTCTGAAGCATTATAGGTTTCCATATAGTTCATCTTGTTAGGAACGAGTATGGAGTTGAATTGATTGCGATATGGACCGAAGCAAACACCGCCATGAACAAATAGCTCAAGGTTAGGCCAAATTTCATGAATGCTCTTCTTTCCACTAACCTTTAAGACGTGTTTTAACAAAACCAAATACCAAGAAGGTACGCCAGAAAGACTTGTGACATTCTCATTAAGTGTTGCCTCAGTCATTTTATCCAGTTTCTCCTCCCATTCGTCTAGAAGTACGATGGAAGTATCTGGAGTACGAATAAAATCAGCCCAAAAAGGAAGGTTTTGAATTAAGATTGCGGATAAATCGCCGTAGTAAGACTCATTACTAAGGTTGTTGATTTGATGCGATCCTCCTAAAGTAAGCCCTTTACCTTTCAGAATTCCCGTATCTGGAAAGAGTGACGTATATAGGGTTAATATATCTTTTCCACCACGGAAGTGACAATCTTCCATCGCTTCTTTGCTCACAGGTATAAACTTACTTTTAGAATTGGTTGTTCCTGATGATTTGGCAAACCATTTGATTTCACTTGGCCAAAATATGTTCTGTTCTCCTTTGCGTAACCTATTAACATATGGCTCAATGTCTTCATAAGTTTGAATTGGTAGACGTTGCTTAAAACTATTTAAAGAGTTAATGGATTGAAAATCACACTTCTGTCCCCATTCAGTATTCCTCGCCGTGTCTAGAAGTTGAGCTAAAACTTCGTGCTGAGTATCAATAGGGTGTTCTTTCGTGAATTTTATTTCAGAAAGACGTTTGGTGTTGAACCAGGAAACAATGGAATTAATTAGAGCCATATATCAACTTATCGTTAGCGATTAACAAGTAAACTATAAGCCTAATATAGTGAATTATTTTTGTTCAAAGGCGAAGTTTTATCTGTTAAATAAGATATCTATTTTTTTTAGGCATAATCGAAAAATTTTAAATAAAATCTTTCAATACTAAAGGCAATGGTCCGGCAAGCTCACTTAAGCACTTAATAATCAAACTGTTTCAAGCTTACGATTTTTTTAACAATAGGTTGATTATAAGTGGTTTGTAAATCAGTCTCATGTCTTAATTCTCATATCTCACGATCTATTGAAAGCTACACCATCTATTATAGATTAATCCTTATCTTTGCCAAGATAATTTAGAAACAAAGAAAATTATATATAATGGAATCAACCAGACAGAGTAAGATATCAAGATTATTGCAAAAGGATATGAGTGAGATTTTTCAAATGGAATCACGTAATCTTTTTCAAGGAAAGATGATTTCAGTTACTCGTGTTAGAATTAGTCCTGATTTAGGATCGGCAAGAATTTACCTAAGTATTTTCCCATCCGATCAAGCAGAAACTGTTTTGAAAATGGTGAAAGTTCAAACCAAGAATATGCGTCGTTTATTAGGTAATCGTGTAGGGAAGCAATTAAGAATTGTTCCAATGTTATCTTTCTTCGTGGATGATTCACTAGATTATATTGCAAATATTGATTCAATTTTGAATGAGTAATTGCGAGTACTCCCAGTTTTAAGTATAATTAATTTTTAAGCTAACTATTTGAATTTACCTTTTTATATAGCCAAACGTTATTTAGTTTCTAAAAAGAAGCAGAATGTTATCAATATCATTTCAATGATATCGGTGATTGGTGTAAGTTTAGGTACAATGGCTTTGATTATCGTTCTGTCTGGCTTTAATGGCCTTAATGGTTTAATTACGAGTCTATTTGGCAGTTTTGATCCCGACTTAAAGATTACAGCAGTAGTCGGAAAATCTTTTATTCCAAATTCTCAAGAGTTTGATCAAATAAAGAAGATGGATAAGGTTCTGTTTTATGCAGAAGCTTTGGAGGATAATGCTCTGTTGAAATATGGCAATAGACAAAGACCTGCCATTGTAAAAGGCGTGAGCGAGGATTTTGCTTTAATGACGGGTATTGATACCATGATGATTGATGGGAAGTTTATTCTTGAACAAGTTAATCGTGAATTTGCTGTAATGGGATTTGGGGTTGCAAGGAATTTAGGCGTTGGTTTAAATTTTATTGATCCGATTAAATTCTATGTCCCTAAAAGGAATGCGAAAGTTGGACTCAACCCGATGAATGCATTTAATGTGGATTTTCTTTTTCCTTCAGGTGTTTTTTCCATTCAGGAAGAATTTGATTCTCAGTATGTTCTCGTTCCTATGGCTTTTGCTCGTCGTTTGTTCGATAGGAAAGAAGAGGTAAGTGCTATTGAAATTAAATTAAAAAATAGTGACCAGTCTGATGAGGTTCAGGAGCATATGCAAAATATTCTCGGTGAGGATTATGTGGTGAAAAATCGCTTTCAGCAACACGATGTTCTTTTTAAAATGATGGAAACAGAGAAAACAGCTATCTTTTTCATTCTATCTTTTATACTAGTTATTGCTTCTTTTAATATTATCGGCTCATTAAGCATGCTCATTATCGATAAGCAAAACGATATTGAAACCTTAAGAAGCTTAGGTGCAAATAAGACTTTGATTCAGCGAATTTTCCTCATAGAGGGATGGCTAATATCTTTATCGGGTGCTATAATAGGAACTATTCTTGGTGTAATTGTTTGCTTTTTACAAGTTACATATGGATTTGTGAAGATAAGTGGAGGTGATAATTTCCTTTTTTCACAATTCCCAGTTGAAATTATCTTTATGGATGTTTTGATTGTTTTTGTAACAGTCGTTGTTATTGGCTATTTAGCTTCTCGCTTACCTGTTAGATATCTTACCCGAAAATTCTTGAATGTCGGTTGATTGACTTTCAAAGAATAATCTTCTCAAAATATGAATCTCTTCAGTACAATAAAATTGTACCTTAGCGCTAATTATATATGATTGTGATAAAAAATCACAATCAGAATTAAAAATGAAGCTATGACTCGAATTTTTCTTTTCTTATTATTTTTTATTGGCGTGGGTATGATTGTACAAGCCCAGCAGATTGCAAAAACTAACTCAGGTAGAGTCGTTATTTTATATGAAAATGGTACTTGGAAATATGTAGATAATAAGTCGAGTGATAATGTTCAAAATGCAGCTCAAACAGTTGTTGAAAAACCTAAAGTAATTAATGCGAAGATAGAGTTAAAGGATGCTGAAACTCAGAGGTTAAATTTCTTAAATGGACCGAGTGCTAAGCTTAAGAAATACTTTAAGCTTAAGAATATTGTGAGTGCTGATTTAAACCTTGTTTCAAAAAATGGAGAGGTTCGTTTAAATATTGACTGGAAAGTAATGACTGGAGAAGGTTATTCTTATTTTGGCTATATTAAAAAAGGGTGTCTAATCAGCCTTGAATTGATGAATGGTAAGGTAGTTAATTTAGCCTATACAGAAGGATTCGAGCCTAAGGAATATGAAAAATATGGTTTTTCAACTTATAAGACTCATTTGAATTTAAGTCTTAAACAAATTGCTTTATTGCGATCGAATATTGTTACAAAAGCTACAATGACTTGGAGTAAGCGAAGTGAAGAATATAAAATTTCAAACCCTGCATATTTCGTAAGTGAACTACCAAAATTGATGAAGTAAGTTCATTAAAAAATAGAATAATAAAAAAGCTGGCTAGTCTTTCGACTTAGCCAGTCTTTTTATTTGGTTCTATGTCGAATATAGTGGGCAAGTACAATTTAAAGTTTCACGCAAAGAACGCAAAGCTAAAGAAATGCAAAGTCCGCAAAGTATTTACAACAAGCTCTTTGCATTTTCTGAGATAATCTAACTTTAGACACTCATAAATACTCCAAGTACTTTAGGCACTTTTTAATCTTCTGAAATATTCTCACCCCATTGATTTGAAATACGATCAAGTATGAGCATGAGTTCATCGTAGTTCCCTGAGCGAAGCATTTCAATACGGGTTGGTTTAAAATTGTACAATCCCTTAAACATGCCTGCCATATGACGTCGCATATGTAGAATACCTCGTTTTTCATCTATCCAATCAATAGCAGCATCTATTTGTTGTTTTAGCATTTCGACTTGCTGAGCTACAGTTGCAGGAGGTAAGAGTTCGCCCGTTTCCAGGTAGTGCTTTACATCGCGAAAAATCCAAGGCTTACCAACAGCAGCACGTCCAATCATAATGGCATCTACACCATATTTATCAAAGGCTTCTTTAGCAACTATAGGATTCGTAATATCACCATTCCCAATAATTGGAATATGCATGCGTGGGTTGTTTTTTACTTTCCCTATCAGATCCCAATCTGCCTGACCTGTATACATTTGACAACGTGTTCGACCATGAACGGTTAAGGCTTGAATTCCGGTATCTTGTAGTTCTTCGGCAAGATCAACAATGATTTTAGAATCTTCATCCCATCCTAGTCGGGTTTTAACGGTAACAGGGATATTAACAGCTTTCACAATTTCTTCGGTAATTTTTAGCATCAAAGGAATATTCTGAAGCATACCTGCTCCAGCACCTTTAGTAGCGACTTTACGCACAGGGCAACCAAAGTTAATATCGATGAATTCAGGATTGGCTTGTTCAACAATTTTTGCTGCTTCAACCATTGCATCTACCTCTTTCCCATAAATTTGAATCGCAACAGGGCGCTCATCGTCAAGAATAGTTAACTTCTTCATTGTACGATTTACCGAACGAATAAGAGCATCTGATGATACAAATTCGGTGTACATTAAATCAGCACCGTATTGCTTGCACAACAAACGAAATGGTGGGTTGGTCACATCTTCCATGGGAGCCAATAATACAGGCTGTTTCCCTAAATCTAAATTTCCTATCTTCACTTTATAACCTTATTAAGAACCCTTGCACGATTGATGAAAAAATACAGTTTAAACCTGAAGTAAGCTGATAATTCAGATTGACTAAAATCGTGATTGATGTTTTTTTATTTGACTGCAAAGATATAATAGATACTTAAATTAAAAAGAGAGCTTTCGAAACATCTGTCTTTTAACTAAAAGCAAGCCGAAATGAACAATGTAATTTAGTATAATTTGTTAATTTTGTTTTTAATGTTCTAAATCAGCTGAGAAAACTTGTCTCTATGTTAAAAAAAAGTTTGATTCCCCTATTGGCCATATTCTTTATTGGAATACTTGCAATGGCCTATTTCTATATGCAAAAACAGAAAGAATATAAGACAAGTGATCACTTTCTGGCAATTCCTTCTTCTTCTGAAATTATGATTCATTTTGATAATTTGGAAGATCTGATCTCAAAATTAGGCGAGAACACAGGTGTTTGGAAAGAACTTTGTCAGTTTAAAACACTTAGTGATATCAATAAAAACTTAAAGGACTTTTCTAGTTTAATTAATGACTCATCTTCAAAGTCAGAATTAGATTTAGATCGATCGTTGACTATTGCAAGTCAGATAATGGGGAAAAATCAGGTCGAATATCTTTATGTTTTACCCGTTCGGAGTTATCTTGAGGAAAAAAGAATTCAATCTTTTATCCAAAATAACTTGAACTCTAAAAAGGAGTTGAAGAGCCGTAAGTATAATGGCTTAAGTTTATACTCTCTTCCTAAAACTAATTCTGAAAAGAAGTTTATATATTTTTGTTTCTCGAATGGTTTAATGCTAGTGAGTTCATCGATGATTTATTTAGAAAATTCTGTTAGGCAGCTTGATGAGTCTGGTTCTATTAGTGAATCAAAAGGATTTGATCAGGTTTTTAGAACTAAAGGCGAGAACGTTGATGCGAACCTTTATTTTAACCTAAAGAAATGTCAAAAGCAGTTTGCATCTCTATTTGATAAGGGGCTTAAATCATATATGAGCAATTATTCTCAGCTTGGAAACTGGGTTGAATTGGATCTGAGCTTTCGTGATCATTTAGTTTTACTGAATGGTTTTTCTTATTCTAACCAGCAAGAAAATAACTACCTAAACGTGTTCATGAAACAGGATGCTGTTAAAATGGATATGGAATCAGTTTTGCCTGCAAATTCAGGATTAGTTGCTATTTTAGGCTTAAACGACCCTAATCAGCATAAGAAAGCTTATCGAAAATTTCTTGAAGGAAACGATGGTATGGAGGCATACCTTGCTGGATTAAAAACATTGAAGACCAAGACTGGAACAGATTTTGAAGATCTGTTTTACTCAATTATTCATAAGGAGATTGCATTGGTTTATTTGGATAATCAAGTCGATAAGCAATTTTCTATTATTCGAACAAAATCATCGAGCGCAACTAAAGAAAAATTGGTGAGTATGTTATCTGGCTATGCCGAAAAGACCAAGCGGAGCTTATCGTATTATTCAACAAATTTGAGGCTTGATGGTGCTACTAAATTCGATGTATTTAGAATGCCTGATGACTTTATCTTTGAGAAGATATTTGGTAGAATGTTTAAAGGAGCTCCATCAAACTATGTTACCCTTTTTGATAATTATCTAATTTTTGGAAAGACAAAAGCTCAACTGTCTGAATTTGTACATGCTTCTTTCTTAGGAAAGACTCTAGACAAAGATCCTGTTTATGATGAGAGTAAAGAATACCTTTCGAGTAAGGCTAATTTCTTTTTCTATACATCAATGCCTCGATCGAATAAGGTTATTTCTAGTTTCTTTAATGAGGATTTTAGAGCAGATTTAATTGAACAGAGAGAATGTTTAAATAAATTTCAAGCAATTGGCTTGCAAATGAGTGCCAACGAAGATTTGATTTACAACAATATTTTTGTGAAACACAATCCTGTTTTAGAATTGGCTCCACAAACGGTTTGGGAGTCTCGATTGGATACAGCTTTTGTGCATAAACCTTTCTTAGTCAAAAATCATTACACCAAAGAGAAGGAAATTTTGGTTCAAGATTTAAACAATCAACTCTATCTTATTAACCCAGCTTCAGGGAGAATTCTTTGGAAACGACCATTATCTTCACCTATTGTTGGCGAAGTGCACCAAGTAGATGCATTCAGAAACAATAAGCTACAATATGTGTTTGTTACGGAAGATAAGTTGAATTTAATCGATCGAAATGGGAAAGACGTTGGAAATTATCCAGTTCTTCTTCGTTCGAAGGCAGTTAGAGGTCTTTCTGTTTTTGATTATAGTAATAATAGAAGTTATCGTTTCTTTGTTCCTGGGAAAGATCAAAAAGTATATGCCTATTCAAAGGATGGTAAACTTCTTGATGGTTGGAAATTTAAAAAAGCAGAGAACCCTATTATAAGCAAAATTCAACATTTTAGAATAAATGGGAAGGATTATATTGTTTTTGCAGATGAATATCGAGTTTATATTTTAAATAGAAAAGGACAGGTTCGTGTAAAGCCGAAAAAGCAGATAGCTAAATCGAAGCATAACATTTTCTATTTTGAAGCAGGTAATTCTATACATGCCAATAGATTGGTTACTACGGATAGAGAAGGGAATATTCAATATTTCTATATGAACGGGAATGTTGAGACTAAGAATCTAACAGGCTTAGATAATGAACATTATTTTGTAGCCCGCGATATAGATGCTGATGGAGCATCTGAATATATCATTAGCAATCACAATAAACTAGAGGTTTACGAAACCAATGGGAGTCAAATATTAGAAAAGGAATTTTCTTCATCGATATCTGCAGCTCCGGCAGTTTACCAATTTTCAAGAACTAAATGCGAGATTGGAATTTGCTTAAAGAATGATAATGAACTTTACTTAATCACAACTAATGGAGATAATCATCGAGGCTTCCCATTGAAAGGAAATACAGCATTTTCTATAGCCTTTTCAAAAGGTTTACAAAAAGGTTTCTATTTGTTTACTTGTGATGACAGAAACTTTTTGCTAAATTATTCCGTGAAATGATGTTTCTTTATGATAGAAGCGTCATTGTTGAAGATGAGTTCTTTTGTGCATTAGTTGTTTTTTTAGAAAAAGGATGAGTAGATTTGCCTGTTCTTTTATTTAAACATGAAACCACACTATTAAACCATTCTATAATGAAAAGAAAAATTAGAATCCCCATTTATTTAGTCTTGTTTTGTTTCTTGACTATACCTTTTAAATCATGTGTCGATTCTGATGACTATGATTTCGACAAACTATCTGATAAAGTTGATTGGCAACCAAATTTTGTAGCTCCTGTGGGTTATGGCGAATTTACTTTGGAATATTTGCTCGATCAGCATGAAGAAGAAGGCGAGGAAAAAACCATTTATTTTGAGGAAGATGGTATTCATATTAAATATACCAAGGAGGATATATTTAATTATGATGCTAGTGAAGTATTGGATTTTCCTGATCAGGATCCTTATTCAACAAGCATGGATATTCCTGTGATTTATACGCCTATTCCTATTCCATTTACTTCAAATGTCGATTTGGTATCTAAAACAGTTGGTTTTAATATTAAAGCTGATGACACAGATATAATTTTAACTCAGTTAGAACTGGATACAAGAATTACTTTTACAGTAACAAATCCAGTTAATAAAATTATATCACTGACTATAACCTTAGATGAGGGAAGTATTGGTGCGATTGATCCTATAACAAAGAATTTTACAGTTACTGCTAATGCAATAAACCAGCCATTAGAGTGGGATTTAAATGGATTGGTATTTAATTTTACAGCACCTTCGGTTAATAATACTTTGAATGTTAGTTTTGGAGCTACTATTCTTTCTGATGATTCTGGTACGATTGCAAGTAATGGAAACGACCTTGATATTACTTACCAATTTGGAGGAATCAACTTCATACTTGCCAAAGGTGATTTTGGAGATCAAACTATTGATATAGGTTCGGGAGATATTGATTTAGATGTTGATTTTTGGGATGACATTGATGGAGATTTTACTTTCTCTGATCCTCGGATTAATTTGAGATTTAATAACCAGATTGGTATTCCGATTAAAATTGATGCGAACATGACTGCGTCCAATTCTGATGGAGTAAGTGAATCTTTAAATCCAAAATCTGACGTTGCTGAACTTATAACTCCAAACTATCCTAAAACAGAAGCTGAAGTGCTTGCAGGGATTGATGTTTTGATTCCATACAATAAGGATAATTCTAATGTAGTTAAATTGCTCGGATTACCACCATCAGGAAACATGACGTATTTAGGGTCAATAAAGATCAATGAGAAATTGGATGGAACACGTTTTAATCCTTTGGTTGATGGTCTTAATATTATCTCAGGAAACTCTTCAATTTCTGCTGATTTGGATATCGACATTCCATTAAATTTTAAAGCAGAAAACTTAAGTATTTCAGATACGATTGATGAGGTTGATATAGATGATGCAGAGAAGATGATAAAAGCTGCTATTATTATAACAGCAGAAAATGGTCTGCCTTTGGATGTGAAAATTGAGCATATTAATTTTACAGATGCAGTTTATAATATTCTTTCAACGATATCTGGTCAGAGTATCATCAATGCTGCTGCTGTAAATGCAAGTGGTGATGTTGATACTGCTTCGATTAAAAAAGTAGTGAATAAAATTGAGTTGACAGCAGAGCAGATTAAGAGTTTGAACGATACGGAGAATATAATTTTGAAACTCTCAGTCAGTACATATAATAAAGGTGGAGAGTCAGTTAAACTAAAAGGGACTGATAAGTTGAAGTTTACACTTTCTGTCAATGCCCAACTTGATCTATCTAAATAACCCAAAGCTTTCTCAGATGCAAAAAACAATACTAAAATATAGTCTACTGTTATTTATCGGATTAGTGGTAAGTAATTTGACTACAGCACAAAAAATGAATAACACGCTGTACTTGATGCAGAATGTGCCTCAAAGTAATCAATTGAACCCAGCTATTCAGCCAGAGTGCAAAGTCTTTATTGGCTTTCCAGGTTTGAGTTCAATCTACTTTAATCATTCCAATAGTAGTTTCAATTACGATGATATCATTAAGGATGGTACAGGCTTACAGAGGGATTCATTAGTTGTGGATATTAATAGTTTTCACAATGCCTTAAAGTCAACAAATATAATTTCAAATCAACTAGATTATACATTCTTTTCCTTGGGAATTCGTGCCAAGAAAATGTTCTTTACTTTAGATATTAGTTCAAAAGTTGATACCCGATTTGGTTTCGATAAAGGCTTAATTTCCTTCTTTAAAGATGGGAATGCAGCTTATATGGGACGCACAGCTAATCTTGGAGCTATAGGTTTAGAAGGAACGGCATATAACGAAGTTGCCCTTGGTGTTTCGAAACAAGTAACCGAAAAGTTAACTGTAGGTATAAAAGCAAAAGCTCTATTGGGTGTTGCCAATATGCATATGGATGAATCCGATTTGTCAGTTTTTACATCTGAGTCGGGTGATTTAGTACAACTTCGTTCTAAGCAATTGATGAAGGTATCTATGCCTCTTGAAATAACACAAAAGACTGCTGATGATGGAACGAATTACATCGATGATATTGATATTTTAGATGACGATATGGACGCTAATTTTTTCTCGGGAACTAATAATAAGGGGTTTGCTTTCGACTTAGGAGCAACTTATCAGTTTGATGAAAGAACCACTTTTTATGCCAGTGTTCTTGATATTGGAGCAATTAAGTGGAATGATTCGTATGAGTTGTATCAAGATGCAACTTTTGATTGGAAAGGTGGCGATTGGTCACAGTCAGGAAATTCCAACGATCCTAACTATCGCGAGATTGA
>JADGEF010000031.1:26605-33166 GCA_016744515.1 Marinifilaceae bacterium
CTCTTTCTTTCCCTTCACCTTCGGGACAATCTTGATAGCCAGAAAAGCTAAACTTCACTTTCCCTTTTCCTCCCGTAAGAGAACTTAAACGGATATTAAAGTCCATGGATGTTGCTGCTGGAACTTCACCTTCTAAATGAAACTTCCCATCGTCGAATTCAGGATTGGCAAATACGGCTCGTATTTGGTTTAACTCACTCGCAATTTTTCCAAGAAATTCATCCGGTGCCGATATTCTGAACTTCAACACGGGTTCTAAGAGCTTCGTATCAGATTCTTGAAGACCATTCATTATTCCCATTGGAGTCGCTATCATAAAATCACCAGGTCGAGAATGCATTTCATGATCTTCACCCTCTATAAGCGTAATTTTGATATCTGTAACTTCCCAACCTTTTATACCTTGTTCCAGAGCTTTGGGAATCGTTCGTTTTACTTCGTTCTGATATTTTTGAAGGATATCATTTACACCAACAATCGATTTGAAAGTTACACCACTTCCTCTTTCTCCTGATTCGATTTTGAAACGCAATACGGCCCAACATGGCTTTGGCATGGTATATCGAATATAGCCTTCCACTTCTTTTTCAGGTGTTTCTTTATACACAACCTTAGGCTCGTCGAAATTAACGTCTAAACCAAATCGACTTTGAAGAAGCATTTCTAGAATCTCCATTTGGATGGTTCCCATAATATGAAGATTCATTTCTCGATCTTCCTTAAACCATTCAAATTGTAATAAAGGATCTTCATTTGAAAGCATTTGTAAGGCTTCGGCGAGTTTGGCGTAATCAGCTTCGCTTTTCGATTTAACGCCAACTGTAAGGAGTGGGATTTGCAATGTCGTTCTTTCTGGAATATTCGTTTGATTTCCCAATATATCTCCAACTTGAACTTCGGGCATACCACTAACAAGTCCAATGTCTCCAGCTTGTAAATTTCCAATATCGATTTGTTTATTGGTATATATTTTCCGGATCTGAGCAACTTTCTCATCTCTGTTAGCAATTACATTTCGTATGCTATCTCTATTTTTTAAACTTCCTCCGAACATTCGAATATGTGCTAAACGCCCCAAAGTTTTATCGTGTTCAATTTTAAAAACTAGGGCAGAGGGTTCAATACCTAACTCTGTAGATGTATTGGGAAAATAAGCCACAATAGCATCGAGTAATTCTGTCATTCCTGAGCTATTTTTAGCTACGCCCAATAGTACAGGGTTTATTAGTGACTGCTTACACAGGTTCTGAACTTTAGAAATACAATAGGAGGGATTCAATTCTTCTCCTTCTAAATATTTCTCGAGGACTTCTTCGTCGGTATTGGCTAAAGTTTCGAGAGATAGTTCTTTGAGTTCTTCTCCCAATTCGTTGGTTTCATCTAGCCATAAATCACAAATTGAAACTTCATTGCTACCTTCTTCTATGCAAGATTGAAGTGCAAAAACAGGAGTTTTTAACTCCTTTTGTAAATCTTGAACAACCTGAAGAACATCGGCTCCAGAACGATCAATTTTATTGATAAAAATAAGAACAGGTATGCCTCGTTCACAAAGTGCTTCGTACAGAGTATGTGTATGTGCTTGAACACCTTCTACTGCCGAAACAACTAGAATGGCAGCATCCAAAACTCGAAGAACACGTTCTACCTCGGCCGAAAAATCGACGTGACCTGGTGTGTCAATTAAATTAATTTGTGTGTCTTTCCACATAAAAGAAGTACAAGCTGAACGGACTGAAATACCACGTTCCTTTTCTACTTGGAGAGAATCGGTAATGGCACTTCCTGTATCTACAGATCCCATTTTTCGTGTTGCTCCGCCTAAGAAAAGTAGGTTTTCAGTTATTGTTGTTTTACCAGCATCGACATGGGCTAGTACGGCTATATTGCGTATGTTTTGCATATTTTTTAAACTAGATTCTGAAATAAATTCAGGCTATGAATATAACAACAGTTCGTGAGATATGAGATTTGAGACATGAGATGATTTGCAAATTACTTATAATTAACAATATTGATAAAGTATAATGTGTTACTAATAAGTTCATTATAAGGGTTTAATAAAGCCTCGTCGAAATATTGTATAAGGAAGTATAGTGGAGGATAAAAAGGATTAATAAGAAATAGCTTTAGGTTAAAGCTTACTGTTTCTGCTGAGTACTGAACTAACGTTTGTGTTAGGGATAGAAGTGAAAACCCCACAGCGAAAGTTGTGACTGCATACTTGATAAGAGGTTTTCGAGAACAAAATTGATTGCTTAAAGAAGAACGTAAAAGGGAGCGAGGAGTTGAAACGGAAAGCCCGCCGCTTATAGCTCTTTTAAGAGTCTATAAGCGAACACCCAAAAGCAAAAAGTGAAGAAGGGTATTAAAAAAAATGAAATGCTTATATTTGTCCTTCAAAATAAAATAGGATTATGAAATATATATTAATTGCAATAGGCGTTTATTTCCTTATCAAGTATTTATTTAGAGCATTCTTCCCAATTATTGTGAAGAAGACTTTCGATAAAATGCAGCAAAATCAGCAGCAGCAATATCAGGAAAAACCAGAAGGTGAAGTAACTGTTGAAAAGAATACAACAAATAAAGACAAGCACGACACAAAAGATGTAGGTGACTATGTCGATTTTGAAGAAGTTGACGAATAAACGGTTAAGAGGACAGATGACTTGTTACTTTTAAGATGAACAGCTACTTTTGTTGTCCAATTTCAGAAAAAATAAAATCTAAATAAAAAACTATGGCTCAGGAAGATGTTTTCAAAAAACTGGTAGCCCATTGTAAAGAATACGGATTCGTATTTCAATCATCAGAAATTTATGATGGTTTGTCTGCGGTTTACGATTATGCACAATTGGGTGTTGAATTAAAAAACAACATTAAAAAATATTGGTGGGATTCAATGGTGAAACTACACGAAAATGTGGTTGGTATTGATACTGCTATTTTTATGCACCCTACCATTTGGAAAGCTTCGGGCCACGTTGATGCTTTTAGTGATCCTTTGATTGATAATAAGGACTCGAAGAAGCGTTACAGAGCTGATGTTTTAATCGAAGACTTGTTGGCTAAGTTTGAGGGCAAAATGGATAAGGAAGTCGCTAAGGCTAGGAAAAAGTTTGGCGAGAGTTTCGATGAGGCTCAATTCCGTTCTACTAACCCTCGTGTATTGGCTAATAAGGAAAAGATGGATGCTGTGCATGCTGGTTTCGTTGAGGCTTTAGATAAAAATGACTTGGATGAATTGAGGCAAATCATTATCGATAATGAAATTGCTTGTCCTATCTCAGGAACTAAGAATTGGACTGATGTTCGTCATTTTAACTTGATGTTCTCTACGGATATGGGTGCTACTTCTGATGGATCTAGTAAGATTTATCTTCGTCCGGAAACTGCTCAGGGTATTTTTGTAAACTACCTGAATGTACAGAAGACTGGTCGTATGAAGATTCCTTTCGGAATTGCTCAGATTGGTAAAGCATTCCGTAATGAGATTGTTGCTCGTCAGTTCATTTTCCGAATGCGTGAGTTTGAACAAATGGAGCTTCAGTTCTTTGTTCGCCCAGGTGAGGAGATGAAATGGTTCGACGCATGGAAAGAAACACGTATGAGCTGGCACAAAGCTCTAGGGTTTGGGGAAGATAGCTACCGTTTCCACGATCATGATAAGTTGGCTCACTATGCTAACGCTGCAACTGATATTGAGTTTAAGTTTCCATTCGGATTTAAAGAGGTTGAAGGTATTCACTCTCGTACCGATTTTGACTTGAAACAACATCAGGAATTCTCGGGTAAGAAGATTCAATATTTCGATCCTGAGTTGAATGCAAGCTATACACCATATGTGGTTGAGACTTCAATTGGTGTGGACCGTATGTTCCTTCAAATTATGTCGGAAGCTTACAAGGAAGAGAAAATTGAAAAAGAGAATGGTAAGCTTGATGAGCGTGTGGTATTGAAATTACCTGCAGCATTAGCACCGGTTAAGCTTTGTGTAATGCCATTGGTTAAAAAAGATGGTTTACCAGAGAAAGCTCGCGAGATTATTAGCGATCTTAAATTTGATTTTAATTGTCAGTACGACGAGAAAGACTCTATTGGTAAGCGTTACCGTCGTCAGGATGCTATTGGTACACCTTTCTGTGTAACTTTAGATCACCAATCGTTAGAAGATAATACGGTTACAATTCGCCGTCGTGATACGATGGCTCAGGAGCGTGTTGAGATTGCGAAACTATATGATATCATAAAGTCAGAAGTAAGCATGAAAGACTTATTTAAGAAGCTTAAGTAAACGTTTTACGTTTCAGAATATAGAAAGAGGTGCCTTATGAGATGCCTCTTTTTTTTGTTTCTAAGTTGAGATGATTTAGGAAGAAACTTAAGATTTAAGCTAGATTCAGACTTGAAACTGGCAATGCCTAACTAGAGATAAAGAAAAAGGGGAGTCGTTTTCACTTTTAATCCTGATAACTATCGGGATAGAATAATGAGACTCAGAGAAGTACCTGTAAGGGGCAATTCCTCTCACTTTTTTTTATTGAAAAAAGCTCGGTTTTGTTTTGCAAGAAAGAAACATTTCCATACATTTGCATCGCATTCAGAAGCAATGCCCAGATGGCGGAATTGGTAGACGCGCTGGTCTCAAACACCAGTGAGGCAACTCGTGCCGGTTCGATCCCGGCTCTGGGTACTTTTAGTAAAAGCAATCGACTGTATTTCAGCTGATTGCTTTTTTTTGTTGGGGCTAATTGGGGGCAAGAACTATCTTGTTTCCTATAAAAGTACACTTTATTGTACTCAACTTCCAAATAAAAATTCTGAGTTACTTCTAGAAGACATCCTTAGATAATTCATTGATCCTTATATTTACTATTATTAGGTCGATTTTTACATTAAACTCGAAATAGATAGTTTTATCATCTTACAATCTGAAATAAACTGATCGTATGTGGATTCAATGTGCCGTTTAAATTGAGAGTATACGATTATTAAAATTATAATATATTATACGATTTCTGTCTAGATGTAATTGGTATTGCTGAAAGCTTACTAGTTTTAGTAAGCTTTTGTGGTTTTATACGTGCAGATTGATTATATTTGTTTAAAAATAGTAAGAAAATGATTATAGATATCTCAGGGAATAGATTATTGGGAAGTGGAACGCGGAAAATATCATTAATTGATATGCTTAAGCAGCATATGGAGGAGTATGATATTTCTCAAAAAGGACTAGCTGACATCTTGTCGATTAATTTGAATTCATTAAGAAATTTATTTGATGGAAGTACAACAGAAATAAAGCTAAATCATGCAATAAAGATAGCTAATTTAGTCGGAGTTCCTGAAAATGAATTGATTGATGTTTGTGCGGTTGATTTTAGTAATGAAGAAATATCAAATATTAATAGAACTAAGAAAATTGCCTTCATTTTAGATAATTTCGATTTAGAAAGCCTTAAATCACTTAAGTTGATCAAATCGATTAAGAATTATGATAAGATTGAGAATAGAATCTGCACATTTTTTGGCTTCAAATCTATATTTGAATATAATAGATTAACAGTTGGTAGAAATCTTTATAGTAAATCTAGACAATCTGTAGCAGAGAAGAAAAGGCTGAAGATGTTAGATTTTTGGGTAAGATGTAATAAATACACTTTTGAAACCATCAATAATCCTAATGATTTTGATTCCGAAATGCTTGAAGACTATATGAGTAGGATAAAGTTCTTTTCAAAGAATGTTGAAAAAGGATTTTATACGGTTATTAAAGCCCTTTACAAGATTGGTGTTACTGTAATTGTTCAGTCGTATATGACTAGAACTTCTGTTTTTGGTTCGACTATGATTGTAAATGGAAAGCCTTGTATAGTATTAACGAATATGGGGAAGAAGTATGACAAGTTGTGGTTTACTTTAATTCATGAGCTTTATCATGTAGTTATGGATTTTGCATATTTAGAAAAGGTGAGTTATCACATTACAGATTCTGAATCTCCGGATTTATTTGTTTCGGAAGATAGTGCTGATGCATTTGCCTCAGAGCTTTTATTTGGAGAGGAGAAATTGAAGCTTGTACGTCCGTTTATATATAATCATTTCAAGATTGATTTGGCAGCACAGAAAGCGAATATTCATAGTAGTATAATATATGGGCAATATCTTCATGGGTTAAATAAGGAGCAACAAAAAGAAGGATATAAGAAATTTTCAAGATTTCTTATTAGTTCAGATCAAGCTGTTAAATTCTTACTTTATAATCCACTTGATCATGATACTATTATTGAAGCAGTGACCCAAATAAAGGAAACATATAGAAAAATATCTTAATAAATCGTTAAATGAGTAATCAACAATTAGATCCTAAAAGACTATCCGAGATAACGGAAAGAATCTTAAAAAAATCAAAAGAAGCTGCTGAAAACATTCTATTTTCTGACCCAGAAGAGATAGTAGGATTGAAAGGATTGTCAGAAGGTCAGTTTGAAGCAGATCCAGAAAAAGCATATGATTTATACTATTCAGGTATTGAAAGAACATTAACATTATCACTAC
>JADGEF010000173.1 GCA_016744515.1 Marinifilaceae bacterium
TTGCTCAGCAAAACGAGCCCGAAAGACTTTACTGATGGCTTTTACAGGAAAAAGGTATTTGTCTTTACCCTTGGAAATTAGCTAAGAGATACAAACAAGTTCCTAAAAATAAACTGGATCAAATATTTTTGAAATTGGATAAGCTCCTTATGCTGAAAATCAATCCTAAATGGGAAGAAATATCAGCATGCTGACTAGTTACATTCTGTCTTATTGATTGCCACTAAACCAATCTTTAAAATCGTTCACTTTCTCTCGCGATACTATAAGTTCTTTGTCAGTTTCCTGATTGAGTTTCACTTTTAATCGTGAGTTGGAATGGATATTCACACCCGAAATAGCATTGATGTTGACAATAAACGAACGACCTATGCGGAAATACTCATCAGGGTTTAAAAGTTCCTGGAGTTCTTCCATCTTGTAATCGATTATATAATGCTTGCCTTCTTTAAGTAGAATAAAAACATCGCGCCCTTCGCTATAAAACAAATCAATTTCTTGACTGGTGAACGAACGAAGTTTCTCACCTACTTTAATCATGAAACGTGTTTTGTAGTTCTTCTGAATCTTCGACAATACCTGACTAAGATTCTCGAAACTCCTTAGGTTGGGCGCTGCAGTTAAAGATGCTTTCATATTCTCTAGCTTTTTCATACTTGTAAATAAGTCGTCGAAGCTTACGGGTTTTAGCAGATAGTCAATGCTGTTTAGTTTAAAAGCATTCAGTGCATATTCGTTGTAGGCCGTCGTGAATATAATAGGGGTATGCACTTCAACACGATTAAAAATTTCGAAACTTAAACCATCTACTAAATGGATGTCAAGAAAAATCAAATCGATTTTATTGTCAGGATTCCCCAGCCAAATACTCGATTCGCTTACAGAATCGAAACGTTCTATAATTTCAATATTTGAATCATATTTTTTGATCAAACGTTCTAGTTTTTCGGCCGCTAAAACTTCGTCTTCAATGATTATGACTTTCATGTGTCTATAATTTGTTTTTTATATGTCCCATGGAAGTCGCCATATTAGTCATTATTATAGGATTGAATCCTTTGTGAATGGCTCGTTTCATGCTGCGTTTTACTTTATGTGTTCCCTTTAAAAGGGTAGTTAGTTTATTGTTTATTTGGATTAATTCTCCAATTCAATTTTAGGAATCTTAACCATGCAGATATTATCGATTTCGGTATAACTAGCTTTAAAGTTACTATAAAAACTAATGCTGTGGTTGATACTGTCAAGTAGTGCTTTAGGATTTATCTCCCTTTTCAGTCGAGCTGATGACTTATATTTGAAACAAATGTATTTCTTATCGTCCTCAATACTGATATTCAATTTTGTATTGGCATTTACTAGCTGAGTTTGCTCAATTAGGTTGATAGCTTGAAGAATGGTATTTGGTACAATCATAATCTCTTTGGTATCTGTTGCCAACTGCCAGTTTAAACTCAGGTTGCCCGAATACAAATAGTTCTGAATCTCTAAGTAGTGTTTAATTTTATTGATTTCATCTTCGAGACTGATGATTTCAGAATAACGATTCCCAAGAATCCTGCGATAGAACAAGGCTAAAGAATCGATATGCTTTTCTGCCTGATCGACATCTTCTTTACGAATTAAGCTGATAATACCTTCAAGCGAATTATATAGGAAATCGGGGTTGATTTTGTTTCTAAATACTTCAAGCTCGTACTTAATGTTTTTACGGTTGACTTCTTCCTTTTGTAATAGGAGTGTGTTTTGTTTATCGAGAAAGGTGATGCTAATATAAAAAAGGTGAAAAAGTATGCCAACTATAATAAATACAATAAACATGGAGATGAGTTGTGAACCAAATCCACTCATGCCAATATAATAGGTGAAATACAACCACATACATGTTGTTACTTCGGCAATTGTAATAATAAAACTACCGAGAAATAATATGCCTGTTTTTACCCAAGCTGTCTTTATAAGATGTTGCGATTTTTCAATATTGGAAATCCAGATTCGATAGGTTTCGAATAAAATGTAGTTGACTAGGATAAGAAATACCAATTCATTTGGTTGGAAATTATTGATGATTTCAGATAATCGATCGAATACTAGTAGAATAAGCATGTAGACGAAAAGTCCGGCTACAAAAGGAGCGAATATTCTATATAGTGTTTGGTTAAGATATTTGGTTTTCATTACGATGTTTAAGGCTAATTCATTAGTAATGTTTTAATAATGACACTGGCTTATTAATTCAGATGTCGATTATTCTCTTTGATTAAAGGCAAGCTTACCGTAAAGAAATCTGTTTTTTCGAGTTTGATATTCTCATTGGTAAAAAAGGCATAGCGCTTTTTAATATTTTCAATCCCTATTTGGAACGATTTGGCTTGTTCTCGTAAAGGGTTAATATTGTTACTTACATGTAAATAGTTATCCTCACACTTTAATCTGACCTCAAGAGGAGAGCTTTTAGAAATTAAGTTGTGCTTTATCGCATTCTCAACTAGCATTTGTATGCTTAAAGGCGGAACAAAACTACCTTTTGCAATCTCAGGCAAATCGACACTAAGCTTGTATGAATCTTGGAATCTCATTCTTAGAATGTAATTATACGCTTCTACAAAAGCGAGTTCCTTTTCAAGAGGAATAAGTGTTTTGTCGTTCTGATCTAGAATAAAGCGGTAACTCTCAGCAAATTTACGGATAAACTCTTCTGCCTTCTCAGGATTTTTATAGAGAAGTGATGAAATGGTATTTAGAGAGTTGAAAAGAAAGTGAGGGTTTAGTTGAGATTTTAAGGCTTTAAATTGCAAATTCATCTGGTTGTTGATCATCTCAATAGATTGGATCTCTTCTTTTCTAAGGTGGTTAAAAGAATAGATCATGAAATCGAGAATCGTATAAATAAAGATGAAAATGAATAGGATGAGCAAGGCTTTTAGAAAATCATCCTTATGTACCGACCAAAACTTTTCATAGGTCATTTGAGTGTCCAAAATCATGTCGAACAACTCTAGGTAGCAAGTTATGAGAATGCAACCTGCTAGAAAAAGCGACAGACATTGAAGTAGAAAACGTAAACTATGCTTCTTTTTCCAACTAACGAATTTATTAAGGAGTTTACCAATACCTAAGGCTGAGAATCCAGCCAATAGGCCAAAAATAGCCGAGGTAAGAAAGGGGAGGAATTCTTCTTGTAGAGAAGGTAATTCATTTACCTGACTATAATAACTTAGCATATAGCTAAGTATTCCGAAAATTGGGCTTATTACGATAAACCGTAAATATTGCGACATAGTATTGTTAAAGTTTGGGACACTTGAAGTTACGAATTGAGTTTCATATTAAGGCTAATTGCAAAGAGAAAGTTCATGACTTTACAATAATATGTAGTAAAGCCATGAAAATTCTACTAACTAGAAAACTTACTATGAATCTTTAATCTCTTTTATGAGAATATATAGCCTTCATGACCTTACCATAATCATATTCCGAGTCGATATTCTGAGTTGCATCGATTAATGCATTCTGAATTTTTTCATTATCTAAATCAAGCTTATGTGTTGCTTCAATTAGAAAGGAAGCATACTCATAATTTGAGTCGATATTACTTGCCTTCTCAATTAGTATCAACTGCTGTTTGGTGCTTAGTCCTTCCTTATTCAATACCATTTTATAAAACTGGCCCAATTCGTACGATGATGTAATTTTATCAGAAGCTTCCATCATAAACTCAAAGTTATCGTCACCTAGTTTGTCATATTCCAAAAAGGCCTTTAATATCTCTTTATAAGAATAGTCCGACGATAGATTGTTCATCATTTCTTTGAACTGCTCTTTGTTTTTAGGTGTTATCATATCATGTTTAAGCATCTTCTTCATGATTTTAGCACTCTCATAATCAGAAGAAACCTCGCTACTTAGTTCGATAATCTTATCGATATTAACTGAGTCAAATAAGTCTTCGTTAATAACGGTATTAATGATCACCCCTTTTTCATAATCAGAATCGATATCTTTTACGTTATTTAGTATTAGGTCAAGTTTTACGCCAGAGTTCTTTCCTTTCGATATAGCTAGTTTAATCAAATTCGACTTTTCATAGTCTGAATCGATATTATCCATTGCTGAAATGAAAAATTCAAAACTGGAATCATTTAGGGTATTATTTATGAAAACAGAACTTAGAATTTGAGACAATTCATAATCGGATGAAACTTGATTCAAGCTACTGAAGAATTCTTTTGAAAGGGTATCATCTTCAACAAAAATAGAATTGTGTCTTTTGTAAATTTGAGAAAGCTCATAATCCGAATCGATATTAGCAGGAAGTTCTTCTAATAACTTTTCTTTTTCTTTTTTCTTCAATTCATTATTATCCAAAAGGAAGTGTACCATTTGTGATTTAAAATAATCACTATCAGTTTCTTCTAATTCTGAAAGGAAAGCATCTATACCACCTTTCTCATAAACCTTATTCACACGATTTTTTAAGTCTAAACCTGAGTTGCGTACAACTTGTGGTAGAATCTCTTCCATCCATTCGCGACCTTTAGGTTCAAAGTCTACTTGTTTGTGCCCTTCGTAATATAGTTTGTCGAGCTTACCGTGATACGAGCGAAAGTAAAGTTTTCTTCTCATACCAAAACTTACCATGCTGATTTTCAAGTAACCATTATCGCTAATATTTATGACATCAGTGTAGTCGTTATTAAACTCAATTTCTCCGTGAGATGAGATTTTAATGTTTTCAGCATTCCAATTTGATCTTTCACGACTGGTGAATTCTTTTTCCGTACTTAATTCGTTTGCTTGTACCTGATTCACCAATGAAGGAAGAACCAATGCGAGTAGGATTGTTATTTTAAATAGAGCTTTCATATGCTTTTGTTTTTAAAATTTCCAAATTTAGATTTGGAATCTCTTCAATTAATAAATGGTCTTGAATATGAATAGGTGCTTAAATTTTATAAATCTCAATTCAATTTCTTCATCTTGATCACATTTTCTAAGTACAATAATCGGGATAAGTATGAAGAATAAAAAAGGGAATGACATCAATTGTAGAATATCTGTCATGAATTGTAAAGAATATGATATTTTTCGGAAAATCTAGCTAGAATTAGCTTGGTATGGGGGTAACCTAAAAAACCACTCCCGGAAAAAGGAGTGGTTTTAAATGTTTGTTTGAAAAGATTTAAGTTGTGTCTTAACTTAAATTAATTGAGCTGAATTCAGATTATTCTGAAACAACTTCGAAAGCGATATCTACTTTTACTTCTTTATGAAGCTTTACTGAAGCAGTATATTTACCGATTTCTTTAACAGCATCTTTGATTGCGATAACTTTTCTGTCAATATTAAATCCTTGAGCAGTTAATGCTTCAGCAATTTGAATATTGTTTACAGAACCGAAAATCTTACCTGTAGTACTAGTTTTAGCACCTAAAGTAATTGTAACAGCTTCAAGTTTCTTCGCAAGCTCAAGAGCTTCGTTCTTGATTTTCTCCTGTTTATGAGCACTTTGTCTCATGTTTTCAGCGTGCATTTTCTTAGCAGACTCAGTCGCTAGGATTGCTGCACCTGTAGGAATCAAGTAATTTCTTCCGTAACCATTCTTAACAGTTACGATATCGTTTTTATACCCTAAAGTATGGATATCTTGTTTTAAGATGATCTCCATTTCGTTTCCTCCTTCTTTAAATGATTATTTCATCATGTCAGTTACGTAAGGTAGAAGAGCTATGTGACGAGCACGTTTAACTGCAGTAGCTACCTTTCTTTGATATTTTAAAGAAGTACCAGTAATACGACGTGGTAAAATCTTTCCTTGTTCGTTTAAGAATTTTTTCAAAAATTCAGGATCTTTATAATCGATGAATTTGATTTTGTTCTTCTTGAAACGACAGTATTTTTTCTTTTTGATCTCAACCGTTGGGGGAGTCAAATATCTGATTTCTGATTGATTTTGTGCCATGACTATTTCTCCTCTTTAGATGCTTTAAGGTTACCTTTTCTTTTGATTGAATACTCGTATGCGTACTTGTCAAGTTTGAAAGTTAAGAAACGGATGATTTGCTCGTCACGTCTGTAGTTAAGTTCCAATTTCTCGATAGTGTCGCCTGGAGCTTCAAATTGTAGCAAGTGGTAAAAACCAGTGCTTTTCTTTTGAATAGGATAAGCTAATTTGCGTAGGCCCCAACTCTCCTCATTTGTCATTTTACCACCATTCTCGATGATAAGAGCTTTGAATTTTTCTGCCGCCTCCTTTACCTGAGCTTCAGATAAAACGGGAGTTACAATGAAAACGGTCTCGTAATGATTCAACATAATTTAAAA
>JADGEF010000174.1 GCA_016744515.1 Marinifilaceae bacterium
ATACTAAGCTGCCCTTTCAGGGCGTATCACATAATCTACAACATTTCCCGAGGCGTTGCCTTCGGGCTGAATTAATATGGGCTTTCAGCCCACAAAAAACTCAACCACTTATCGGATAAATTTTCGAGATTGCTAATATTTATCCGATAACTATAAACAAATTACTCCGAAACAATTCTATCATCTTAATCTCAATGCAAAAAATACGACGATAATTTTCAAATGCAAGACTTTAATGAATTGCTCCCTTTTCGCCACAGAGTGGCAACTTACTTAAGCCCAATGGCAACGCCTTGGGTAATAAAAAACACAGAATATAATTTGCGCCCTGAAAGGGCAGCTTAAAAACTTTAATGATGTCTTCAGATTTATGTGGTGTGCTTATAAATAGAATTTATAAGATAGCCTTTCGTTAAAATCTCTCCTAATGCTTACCTTTATTGCTCTGTATTAAATAGAGTATCAATGCTCCGCTTTTAATAAAAATCAAATCATAAGCACATGAAAACAAATAAAAAAATTGCAGTCGTATTAGCTGGTTCTGGTGTTTACGATGGATCAGAAATTCACGAAGCAACGCTTTCATTATATGCTATTTCAAAAAATGGGGGAGAGTCTCAAATTTTTGCTCCAAATATAGATCAGCATCATGTCGTGAATCATATAACGGGTGAGGAAATGGACGAGACAAGGAATGTTTTGGTTGAATCTGCTCGAATTGCTAGAGGAGATATTAAAGATTTAGCTGAATTTAAAGCGAACGATTTTGATGCTATTCTATTTCCTGGCGGATTTGGTGTTGCTAAGAATCTTTGTTCATTGGCTTTTGATGGTGCCGATTGTAAAGTGAATTTAGGTGTTGAGAAGGTGATAAAGGAAATGCACGAAGCTAAGAAACCAATTGCAGCTCTTTGTATTGCCCCTGCATTAATAGCAAAGGTGATTACAGGTGCAGAAGTCACCATCGGAGACGATGAGGGAACAGTTGGAGCTATTGAGGCTATGGGTTCTCATCATAAGCAAGCCGGACATGGCGAAGTGGTGATTGATATGAAAAATAAGATTGTGACCACGCCTTGTTATATGCTCGACGCTACTATTGCGCAAATAGGCGAGGGTGCCGAGAATGTTGTTAAGGCTTTAATGGAAATGTAATTTTCCTAGATATAGAATAAACGAGTTCCCCATTCGATGCTTAATCGGTGGGGCTTGTATTTATAAATAGATAATAATAAGTTAGGATGAAGAATAGAAATACTAAGGACGTTGGAGCGAATCATATTTACATTTTTATTTTCTCCAATCTATCCTTATTTGTGGCTGTGTTTTTTTCTATGAATTCAGTGCCACAAGTTGCTGCTATTCTCTATTCTTTAGCTATCAATCTACTCCTCATTTGGGCCATTTATTACGCTTCTGCTAAGAATAAATTAAAGTATTACTCTCAATATTTTAATGATATAACTATTAGTATGGGGATGCTTTCTGCATTTGTGTCTTCCGTATTCTTTGGGTTGATAATGTTATTCTTGAGTGACGAACAATCTTTTGGAACAATGATCCTCTTTTTCGCATTTATGGCTTTTGTCATTCATGTATTGATAATGAAAACCTATGCTTGGCATAAAGAGTTTGAAGATAAACTGATCAGTTATAGAATGACCATTGAAGTTGAGAAAGAAGCTAATGGTAAAATCTTATTAGAATTTTTGAGCGACAAAGATTTAGATAAAGCCGCTGATTATCTTGACACAATTGGCTTGTATGATTCTGGTGTTGATTCAATAATTGAGAACTTAAGGAATTCAAAAAGCTAGGTTCTTATTTTCACTTTTCATTAAGTTTTTGATTTTCAAGCTTGATTCCTAATTTTCTTGGAGGAAGGAGTTCACCCTTTTTCATACGTTCAAGAATCTCTTCTACCATCCAATCTTTACTTTCGGGTTTGTATTTCGATTTTAAAGATGTGCCAAACATGCTAGCTATAGCTTGCCAAAATATGGCTGTTGTTGAACCCTTCAGCTCCTTTAGATGCTTGTACGATGAATTCCCCGTTTCTCTATCAATCAATTTCATTAGCAGTTTACCTTGCGAAATCTTCAATTTCATCATAGGTTTCTTGTAGGCTTTCATCAAGCCTTTATACTTTTGTCGAATAAGTTTTCTACGTTCTCTTTTCGAACTGATAAACTCTAATTCTTTATTGAGACCTCCAATGGTTTGATTTGCCATTTCGGCATAAGGGTACACGATTCTGATATTTCTAATTGTACGCCAATATCTTCGGGTAGATCTGTAGTGCTTACGTTTTTTACGCTTTCGTCCCTTAATCTTAACCTCTTTTAGGTCTACATGAAGATTACTGTCCAATATGGTGAGGCTGTCTGTTCTAAGAATTTGCCCAATCCCATTAGAAGGCATACCTAGGAAGTATACTGTCGATATAATGAAGGAGATGATGATTCTATTTTTCATGCGAAACCTTGAATAGGGCTGTTTATTTTACGAAAATACGAATTAGATCAACTCCGTAAATTATTTAAGCAAGATAAGAGCAAAATAAAGCAATTTTTATGGACAGATTATAATCTAAATTATGACTTGCTAATTAAGCTTAGACTGGTATGTTTAGAAGCATTTTTGAAATTGAGATTTTAATAATCTATATAACAGTAATTTCTGCTTATCTATTTTGGGCTAAGTGGTTATACATGAGTGAATAGATTGCTTTTATCTGTTAAAAACTTTTGGGATGAAAAATCTTTAGCGCAATCCTTTTCAATACCCATTATTTTTCTTTCTTTTGCAAAATATAAATTCAAAATGTATAGCAAAACATCTCAGTCGTTTAACGGCTGAAATTAAAACATAATAAGCATGACAAAGTACGTAGAATTAGATGTTCGCTCAGAGATTGGAGAACTAGAAGGTGTTATTCTTCATACTCCAGGATCGGAAGTTGAGAACATGACTCCTGAGAATGCTGAACGCGCTCTTTATAGCGATATTCTTAATCTTTCAGTGGCACAAAAAGAATACAAGCAGCTTAGTGAATCTTTAGGTGAGATTACTCAAACTTATCAGGTGAAAGATTTATTGTCCAACATTCTTAAGGATGCTAAGGTTAAAGAAATCATTATTGATAAGGTTTGTAAAATTGAGCCTGAGCTTGCTGTTAAAGGAAATACGTACTGTATTAAGGATACTCTTTTAGATCAAACTGCTGAAGATTTAGCTTCATTATTGATCGAAGGTGTGATTTTAACACGCGATAATCTAACTAAATTTTTAAGCAAGGAACGTTACGCAATGCGTCCGCTTCATAATTTCTTTTTTACTCGTGACGCATCTATGTCGCTTGGTAATGAAGTATTGATTGGTAAAATGGCAAATGCTGTTCGTGATCGTGAGTCATTAATTATGCAAGCTATTTTCGATTATACACCAGGTTTCAAAGCGAAAACGGTGAACCCAATCGAAAATCCAAACATGGACCCTAATTGTATGATTGAGGGTGGTGATGTTTTAATTGCTCGTGAAGATATTCTGATCATTGGTAACGGAACACGTACTACGACTCAAGGTATCGACTTTATCTTAGCTCAATTACTTTCTCAGAAAGAAGAGAAGCCTCGTCATATCTTAGTTCAAGAATTGCCATCGCATCCAGAGTCGTTTATTCACCTTGATATGGTGTTTACTTTGCTTGATAAGGATAAGTGTATGGTTTATGAGCCATTGATTATTCGTCCAAACAAATACCAAACTGTTCATATCACAATTCAGGGAGGTAAAGTTGTAAATATTAAGAATGAGAACAACTTGCTACAAGCACTTAAGAAATTAGGTATGGAGCTTAAGCCAATTTATTGTGGTGGAACAAAAGAGCCTTGGAACCAAGAGAGAGAGCAATGGCATTCAGGTGCTAACTTCTTTGCTGTAGGTCCTGGTAAGGTTGTTGGATATGCACGTAATATCTACACAATGGAAGAAATGAACAAGAATGGGTTTGATATTATTTCTGCTGATGATGTTATTACTCACAAAATTAACTTGGCTGACTACGATAAGTATGTGATTACACTTGAAGGATCAGAACTACCTCGTGGTGGTGGAGGTGCTCGTTGTATGACTATGCCAATCCGTCGTAAAGCGGTTAGCTGGTAAGCCAAACGGTATATTATACAAGAAAGCCTTGCAGATTTATGATTTGCAAGGCTTTTTTCTTTGAGTATTTCTATTTTAGAGTTCACTCATCTCTAATATGCTTTGAACTTGTCCCGAAATGCCTGTTTGGTTTGATGGGAATTTCATACCGAAGGCTGCAGTTCCAACAGTAAAGCCAGAAGCTCCATTAGTTTTAACTACTTTAATTCTATCCTTGCTATCGATACTACCCGCTATAATAACAGGTTTTGTAGATTTTTCACAGACCTCTTTAATCAATAAAGGAACATCTTTGCCTGTAAATCGGTAAGCTAAAAGATCTATACCATCTACGCCGTCAATAGCAGAAATTTGTTGTGCATGAGTTGCAATTTCAGTAATTGTTCCTGTAAGAATGCTAGGGTGATCTTCAATTTTACCAACAAAAGGGTAATATTTTAAGGGGTGATCTTTAACAATAGGAGCAATAATTTCTGGGCGTGTTCCTCCCAATAAATAGTCTACCTTAAGATCTATGGCTACTCTGGCTGATTGTTTTTCACTTTCAGCATCTAAACTCACCACTTCAAGGTAAACTGTAACGCCTTCTTTTCTCAAATCATCGGCAAGCTGTTTTAATTCGTTTATGGGTAAACCAATATCTTTAAATCCAATATGCTTGACACCTTCTGAAACAATTTCCTTCACATATGCTCTTGCATCAGATATAGTCTGATCATTCTTAGTCAGCATAAATATA
Organism: Marinifilaceae bacterium; assembly: GCA_016744515.1. Lineage (GTDB taxonomy): Bacteria > Bacteroidota > Bacteroidia > Bacteroidales > Marinifilaceae > Ancylomarina. Next base: position 4,907 of record JADGEF010000174.1, read on the forward strand.
AAATCGACACTCCTCGTACTCATTTGTCCTTATGTTTGTTAATGTTTGAATAAACAAAAGTAGCATTTTATTAAGTGTGACTGTGTTTATTTTTTTATTGTCCTTCAAGTATTCTGATTAAATCATTATTTACATAGAAAACTTCGGTACCATCTTTTTTAGGACTTAATATTCTATTTGAAACTAATTCATTCATATACTTTGTTAGCGTTGTTCGAGAGGTTTTACCTACGATTTTTCCAATTATTTGGGGTTTTATGTAGGGCTGGCTAAAAATAGCTTCGTTAACTTCTTTATTGTACCACTTAATTTTCTCTTTCCCATACACAAGAGTAGAATCCATTTGGCTTAATATATCGTTGATTAAATTATTGGTAATTAAAGAAGTTTTTTCGGTTGCTTCTAGCATGAACTTTATCCATTCTTCCCATGAATTTCGCTGAGTGACACCACCAAGTTTATAGTAATAATCTTCTTTGTTCATGATTATAAACTTCGATAAGTACAGAACTGGTTGGGATAGTAAGCCCTTGCTAAAAAGGTACAGTAGGTTTAAAATTCGACCAGTTCTTCCATTACCATCCTGAAATGGGTGAATTGCTTCAAATTGATAGTGAGCTACACACATTTTTAGTAGTGGGTCAGCAGGATACTTTTCATCATTATTTAAATATTCTATTAGGTTATTCATCAGGATTTCAATTAGTCCCTCTTTTCTTGGTGGTGTGTAAATCGTTTCACCAGATCTAAAATCACTTTGACCTCTTTTTATTACAACTTGTGCTTGCGGAGGCCTATAGGAAGTGTTGGTTTCTTTTATCTGATTAAATATGTTTTGAATTAATGTAGAATCAATGGTTTTGTTCTGCTGTAATGTTTTGTATCCTGCCCATAAAGCCTCGCGATACTTCAATACCTCTTTAGTTGCGGGTGGTAAATTTAGTTCATTTTTTGTTTCTGAAATTGCCTTATAAAGTTCATCTTCAGTAGTGAAGATGTTTTCAATTTCAGTTGATGCTTTAGCTTCTTGTAATACTAAAGTATTAATTAGCATTAGTGGGTTTGGTAACCTGTTTAGATTTCCGTTAACTGTGGCTAATGCTCTGGAGGCTAAAACTAGCCTCTTGAGTATTTTGGGATTATTTTCAATATCCTTACTAGGTGGTAGTTGAGCTAAGTTGTTGTGAGGTTTAAGTCGATCGAATATCAATTCGGTCATATTTGTTCAATTTTTAATAAATAATGGACGTAGTGTAAATGTATGTCCAATTTTTGAAAGAAGAGCTATGTCGTGTCCAAATTTTATATTTTATTGGACAATAGATCTTGTTTTTATACTAAAATGAACAGATAAACACATTTCGTCCAATTTATTTGAATTGTTGGACATATGACCATTTTATGACTATCCGTAA
>JADGEF010000175.1 GCA_016744515.1 Marinifilaceae bacterium
ATGCATGCTGACGGAGCAGGAACAAAATCTGCTTTAGCTTATATGTATTGGAAAGAAACAGGCGATTTGTCGGTTTGGAAAGGTATTGCTCAAGACGCAATTATTATGAACCTTGACGATTTACTTTGTGTAGGTGCGGTTGATAATATTCTACTTTCGTCGACTATTGGTCGCAACAAGAACCTGATTCCAGGTGAAGTTATTTCTGAAATTATTAATGGAACGGAAGAGTTACTTGCAGAGTACCGTGAGTTAGGTGTGAATATTTATTCAACAGGTGGCGAAACTGCTGATGTCGGTGATTTAGTTCGTACAATCATTGTCGATTCTACAGTTACTTGTCGCATGAAACGTAAGGATGTAATCACCAATGAGAAAATCCAAGCAGGCGATGTTATCGTTGGTTTGTCTTCTTATGGAAAATCTACTTACGAGGATACTTATAATGGTGGAATGGGATCTAATGGATTAACATCTGCTCGTCACGATGTTTTCTCTAAGTATCTTGCTGAAAAATACCCAGAGAGTTTCGATGGAGCAGTTCCAGAAGACTTGGTGTATTCAGGAAATTGTAAATTGACTGATGCTGTTGAAGGTACTGACTTGGATGCTGGTAAATTGGTTTTATCTGCGACTCGTACTTTTGCTCCAATTGTGAAGGTTGCCTTAGATAAGTTTCGTTCTCAAATTCATGGTATGATTCATTGTTCGGGTGGAGCTCAAACAAAAGTCCTTCACTTTGTTGATAAGCTTCATATCGTAAAAGATAACATGTTTGATGTACCGCCATTGTTCAAGTTGATTAAAGATCAGAGTGGAACAGAATGGGATGAGATGTACAAGGTGTTTAATATGGGACATCGTTATGAGTTCTATGTGCCTGCCGAAATTGCAAATGATATTATCGAAATTTCGAAGAGCTTTAATGTAGATGCTAAAATTGTTGGACGAGTTGAAGCCTCAGAAAGCAAGAAGTTGACTATTAAAAGTGAATTCGGACAGTTCGAATACTAACTATATAATATAGATTAAGCCGATCGTCCTTTCAATAGGATGATCGGCTTCTTTGTAAATTAATTTTAGTCAGAATCAGAAGTGTTGATTCTTTTTTATTTAAAAAGGGAAAAGATATTATTTTAAGTTATTATGATGAGTTATAGTAGTGAGTTAGTCTAATAATAAGCTTCAAATCAATTAAAGTGATTTTATTTTCCTAATTTTGTGCAAATTTAAGAGATTACAAGGATGAACGATAATGTGTTACTTGGAAAACTAGAAGGTGTTTTTATCCGATTTAAGGAGGTTAGTCAATTGATTACTGACCCTGAGATTATGGGTGATATGAAACGCTATGTTAAGCTAAGCAAAGAATATAAAGAATTGGAGTTAGTCGATTCTGCTGCAACAAGATATAGAAATGCACTAGGAACGATTGCTGAATCGAAAGAAATATTAGCCACTGAAAGCGATGAAGAGTTGCGTGAAATGGCAAAAATGGAATTGGAAGATATTGAGGAAGGTATACCAGCAATGGAAGAAGAAATTAAATTGCTTTTGGTGCCTGCTGATCCTGAGGATTCTAAAAATGCAATTATTGAAATCCGTGCAGGTGCTGGTGGTGATGAAGCAAGTATTTTTGCAGGAGATTTACATCGAATGTATACCAAATTTTGTGAAGGTAAAGGTTGGAAAGTATCTATGTCTTCATGCAGCGAAGGAACATCAGGAGGTTACAAAGAAATTGTTTTGAATGTAACTGGTAATGGTGTTTATGGTGTATTAAAATATGAATCAGGTGTACACCGTGTTCAGCGTGTACCTCAAACTGAAACTCAAGGTCGAGTGCATACTAGTGCTGCATCAGTAGCGGTATTGCCTGAGGCTGAAGAGTTCGATATTGATGTAAAAGAAAGTGATATCCGTAAGGATACTTACTGTTCTTCAGGTCCAGGTGGACAGTCGGTAAATACAACCTACTCGGCTATTCGTCTTACTCACAACCCAACAGGTATTGTGGTGACTTGTCAGGATCAAAAATCTCAGCTTAAGAATTATGCTAAAGCATTGATCGAGCTTCGTTCTCGTATTTACGCATTAGAGCATCAAAAATATTTGGATGAGATTTCATCTAAACGTAAGACGATGGTTTCTACAGGTGACCGTTCGGCTAAAATTAGAACTTACAATTACCCGCAAGGTCGTATGACTGATCATAGAATTAACTTGACAATGTATAATTTGAGTGCTATTATCGACGGCGATATCCAAGAGATTATCGATAAGCTTCAGGTTGAAGAAAATGCAGAGCGACTTAAGGAGAGTGGTTTATAATAATATTTGGCAGTGGTTTTTTAACTACTGCCTTTTTTTTGATCGTATTTTAAATACATCAACGATAACAGAAAAATAAAACAACCATAAAATAAACAACAAATGAACTATCAAGCTTTATTCGAGCAAATTAAATTAAAGAAGTCTTTCCTATGTGTTGGTTTGGATACTGATGAGAAGAAGATTCCTGAACATTTGCTAAAAGAGGAAGATCCTATTTTTGAATTCAACAAAGCTATTGTTGATGCAACAGCTCATTTGGTTGTTGCTTATAAGCCAAATATCGCTTTTTATGAGTGTAAAGGTGCAAAAGGATGGCTTTCTCTTGAGAAGACAGTTTGTTATATCAAGGAGAATTATCCAGAGGTATTCCTAATTGCCGATGCTAAGCGTGGCGATATCGGAAATACATCGAAAATGTATGCTAGTGCATTTCTTGAGAATATGCCTTTTGATTCAATCACTGTTGCTCCATATATGGGTGAAGATTCTGTAACACCTTTCCTTTCTTATAAAGACAAATGGGTAATATTGTTAGCATTAACATCTAATAAAGGAGCATTCGATTTCCAATTCTTTCAAGAAGGTGAGCAGAAAATGTTCGAGAAAGTTCTTGAAAAATCTCAGGAATGGGGATCTAAGGATAACATGATGTATGTCGTTGGTGCTACAAAAGCAGAAATGTTATCTGATATTCGAAAGATAGCTCCAAATCATTTTCTATTGGTTCCTGGAGTTGGTGCACAAGGCGGAAGTTTGCAAGAAGTCGCTAAATATGGTATGAATGACCATTGTGGTTTATTGGTGAATTCGTCTCGAGGAATTATTTATGCTGATTCTACAACTAATTTTGCTGATATAGCTCGCGAAAAAGCTCAGGAGCTTCAAGAAGAGATGGCAGCTTTAATGAATGCAAAGGGAATTTTATAATCTTGATTCTAAGATATTAAAAGTGCGATGATCTGAAGATCATTGCGCTTTTTTTTGTTATTATAGATAACATATCATAAATTTCGTATCCTAATTTGAAGTTTAGAACACTATTTTATGAATGAGGATTTTCTACAGTACGCATGGAATTATCGTCTTTTCGATTCGGAGAACTTGATGTCGAGTCAAGGGAATTGTTTAGAATTAGTAGATACGGGGCGATTGAATAGAGATTCTGGACCAGATTTTTTTGAATCGAGAGTTCAGATCGACAATTTGCTTTGGGTCGGAAATGTTGAGATGCATTTGAAGGCTTCAGATTGGTATAGGCATAATCATGATAAAGATTTGGCATACGATAATGTGATTCTACATGTTGTGCTCGAAAATGATAGGGATATTGTTTTATCTGATGGAAGATTATTACCCTGTTTAGAGTTGAAGATTCCAGATCAGTTTCTTAATAAATATCAATCATTGATGTCATCACAGACGTGGATACCTTGTCAGGTTGATATCCCTAAGCTGAATAACTTCTTTGTTAATCATTGGCTTGATCGGATGTTGCTTGAAAGGTTGGAGAGAAAATCTGGTGACATTAAGAAGATGTATCATCAAAATTCCAATTCTTGGGAAGAAACGTTTTATCAATTACTGGCTCGGTATTTCGGTATGAAAGTAAATGCCGATCCTTTTGAGCAGTTGGCGAGATCTATTCCATTGAAAAACCTTGCCAAACAAAAGAATTCCTTATTGCAATTAGAGGCAATCTTCTACGGGCAAGCAGGTTTTTTAGATGATAAAATCTTAGATGACGATTACTATGAAAGTTTGCAAACGGAGTATCGTTTTTTACAGAGCAAGTTTAAGCTTAAGCCAATTGAAAAAAGTAGATGGAAGTTTATGCGCTTGCATCCAGTTAACTTTCCAACAGTAAGGATTGCACAGCTGGCGAGTTTGATTTATCAGTCACAATCTTTATTTTCAAAAATTATAAATGTCGAAAATATTGATGAACTCTATATCTTATTGCAATCTAAAACTTCTTTGTATTGGGAAACGCATTATCGCTTTGGAGAAAAAGCCGATTTTAAGGAGAAAATATTGGGTAGATTAACAATCGATGTTTTAATAATCAATGCTATTGTACCAATTCTATTCGTGTATGGGAAAGAAGTTGGGAATTCTTTACATGTCGATAAGGCTTTGTCTTTTCTTGAAAAACTTAAGCCAGAGAAAAATTCAATCATTAAATCATGGATAAGTAGTGGCGTAGGGGTTAAATCTGCATATCAAACCCAATCATTATTACATCTTAAGTCGGAGTACTGCAGTAAGTACAGATGCCTGGAATGTGAGCTTGGGAATAGGATTCTTCGCTTATAATAAATGTGATATTCTTTATTGTGATTTAATAAGATTGATTAATTTAGATTTTAATTTTCATATAAATACAAATAATGTCATTAAAGGGACGTAGAGTCTGGGAAGAGAATGTTAAAACACTCAGTTTCGCTTTGATACTGATGGTTGTTGTTATAGGATTTGGTACTATAGGGTATATGCAGCTTGATGAAGACTATAGTCTTATTGATGCTTTGTATATGACCGTGATTACAATCTCAACAGTTGGATTTAAAGAGGTGCATGACCTTTCAGACAATGGGAAGATATTTACAATTTTATTGATTCTGACAAGTTTTGGTATTTTTGGTTATATTGTTTCGGCAGTAACCCGTTTTATCTTAGATGGTGTTTTTCGTAGAAATTTAAAAGATTATAGAGTGGCTAGAAAAATTGAGAAGTTAAGTAATCATGTTATTGTATGTGGATTTGGTCGTAATGGACATCAAGCAAGTCTAGAATTATTAGAGCATGATGAGAAGGTTGTTGTTGTTGATTCAAAAGAGTCAAGTATTGATAAAATTCGAATGATCCCTGAATTGTTATTCATACAGGGAGATGCTACTCTTGAAGAAGTTTTAACATCTGCGAATATATCTAAGGCGAAAGCTTTAATTACTGCAATTCCCGATGATGCTGCTAACGTGTATGTTTGTCTTACAGCTAGAGAATTGAATCCCGATATCCGAATCATTTCTCGTTCATCTAAATTACAATCTGATAATAAGTTGAAGCGCGCTGGAGCGAATAATGTTATTATGCCTGATTTGCTTGGTGGGCAACAGATGGCTAAGTTAGTTACACAGCCCGATGTTATTGAATTTATAGATAAGATTTTGTTGCAATCAATTAAGGGAGTAAACCTAATAGAGATTTCTTGCTCTAAGCTTGCAAGTTGTTTTGTAGGTAAGTCAATTTTAGACTTGAATGTAAGGAATGTCTCAGGAGCTAATATTATTGGTTTAAAAGATGAGGAAGGTGATTACATATATAACCCTTCTCCACATATTATTCTTGATAAAAATGTCCAGCTTTTTGTATTGGGTGACGCTAAGCAATTGAAGCGACTTGATGAGTTACTTGATACAGGAAAATAGAGTTTAGGGTGTTTGTTGAAAATTATTTTAAACATTAAGCATCACTAAATCAGAGTAATGTTGTTTTTCTTTGTTTTTTTATTGAAAATCATTTGGAAATAGATGTATTTTGCAACTATATTTGTAGCCACTTTCAACGGAGAGTGGATTTATAAAATGGTTGTTTAGTAGTATTTTATAGGCAGTGGTAGGGTGGTCGTAGGAATTTTTTATTTTTAAAAATTATTTACACCTACTAAACAACCTCACGATTCGGGAGTTGCTGAGAATTTTGATCATTGTATCAGGTTCTCTTTTTTTAGCTCTGAGTTTTTCTGAAAATAAAATTTCAAAAAAAATGGGTTGTGATTTGCAAATAAAGAAATTAAAGTTCTATATTTGCACTCGCTTAAAGAGAGAGGCGAGGGTCTTTCAGTCGTTTGTATGTGTTGTAAACATTGGATTATCCCGATAAAAAGCAATTAAAAAATAAACGAAAAAAGATTTGCAAGTTTAGAATTAAGTTTCTTATATTTGCAGCCGCTAAAGCAGCGAAAAGTTC
>JADGEF010000032.1:0-7465 GCA_016744515.1 Marinifilaceae bacterium
AACTGAAAAGCAGTTGGAAGGAACTGAAAAGCAGTTGGAAGGAACTGAAAAGCAGTTGGAAGGAACTGAAAAGCAGTTAGAAGGAACTGAAAAGCAGTTAGAAGGAGCTGAAAAGCAGTTAGAAGGAACTGAAAAGCAGTTGGAAGGAACTGAAAAGCAGTTAGAAGGAACTAAAAGCAGTTAGTAATGTAAACTGTGCTGGTTGCTAATTACTAAAATCTAACGGACTATTATTATTAGGTTCTATTCAATTATTTATTCATTGCTAATGATGTTATTTTATCCTGCCACTGTGATGAAATGCAAAAATATGCGTTTTATGTTATTCATAATTAAATGAAATATGAAAAATATAAGTGAATTGGGTTAATGTCTTTTGTTTGAACATAACAGTAAAAGTTTATTGTAAATTCAATCGTGTGCATTCTTTTAAAAAGACTGTGTGTTGAATTTCAATTTTTTAGATGTATCTATATTTTACAGTAAAAACGTGGTGGTCTAAGGTGCTGAGTTAGAGTTAGTAAAAATGTTTTAAAATATTAAGAAAAATCATTGAAATGTTGATAAAAATTCTAGATTTGTAACTCAATTATTCAAACAACATAAATAAATACCTATAATGAATAAATTAGCAGTTGTAGCATTAGGTGGAAATGCCTTATTAAGAGGGAATCAAAAAGGTACTGTTGAAGAACAAAATCAAAACACTATAGATACTCTTGAAAATCTTATCTTTCTTGTTAAAGAAGGATACGATGTTATTATTGCTCATGGCAATGGCCCACAAGTTGGGAACATATTGATGAGAAATGATGCAGGAGAACAGCTTTACAACATTCCTCAGATGCCTTTAGATATTGATGTCGCTGATTCACAGGGTGGAATTGGTTACATGATTGAAAGAAATTTGCGTAACGTATTAAAAGCTAATGGCATTGAAAAAGATGTTGTGACTTTGGTTACTCAGGTTGTCGTTGATAAAAATGATCCTGCTTTCGCCGACCCTATTAAGCGTGTTGGTAAAATTTATTCTAGAGAAGAAGCGGATACATTGATCGCTGATAAAGGATGGATTTTCAAAGAAGAAGTAAAAGCTGCTGGCGGATGGAGACGTGTTGTGCCTTCGCCAAAGCCAACTCGCGTGATGAATGAGAAAGTTATTGAGAACCTAGCTCGTCAGGGAAATATCGTGATTACTGTTGGTGGTGGTGGTGTTCCAGTTTCTGAAGATGAAAATGGTAATTTGTGCCCTGTTGAAGCTGTAATTGATAAAGATTTAGCTTCTGCATTAATTGGTGCTCGTACTAAGGCTGATGAATTTTATATTCTGACTGATGTTTCTTTTGTTTACAAAGATTTTAAAGGACCAAACGAGGAAAAATTAGAGTTTTTGAATCATGCAGATACAATGGGATACTTGGCAGATGGAACTTTTGCTGAAGGATCTATGGCTCCAAAGATTCGTGCTTGTCTAAGTTTTATCGAAAATGGTGGTGGTAAATCAGTAATTACAGAAGCAACTAAGCTTGAAGATAGGTCTTATGGTACTAAGATTACAATGGAATACGATAACTAAATTCTTTTGAATTTAGATTAAATAATACTTTTTTTAATTTTAGATTAGGCTTAATTTCGTGGGCGTAATCAATAAAAAAATAAATACCATGGGTTTTAATTTAAAAAATAGAAACTTTTTGAAGTTATTGGATTTCACTCCAAAGGAAATGCAATACATGTTAGATCTTGCTAGAGATCTTAAAAGAGCAAAATATGCTGGTACTGAAGTACAGACTATGAAGGGTAAGAATATCGCTTTGATATTTGAAAAATCTTCAACTCGTACGCGTTGTGCATTCGAAGCTGCTGCTTACGATCAAGGAGCTCATGTAACTTACTTAGGACCTTCAGGTTCTCAAATTGGTGTTAAAGAGTCAATGGCTGATACTGCTAGAGTATTGGGTCGTATGTACGATGGAATTGAGTACCGTGGTTTCGGACAAGCTATTGTTGAAGAGTTAGGTAAGTTCGCAGGTGTTCCAGTTTGGAATGGTTTGACTGACGAGTTTCACCCAACTCAAATCTTAGCTGACTTCTTAACTATGACTGAGCACTGTGATAAGCCATTGAGCCAAATTTCTTTTGCTTACTTAGGCGATGCTCGTAACAACATGGCTAACTCATTAATGGTAGGTGCTGCTAAGATGGGTATGGATGTTAGAATCGTAGGTCCTAACAACCTTCAACCAGAAGAAGAATTGGTTGTTCAATGTCAAGAAATTGCTAAAGAAACTGGTGCGACTATTACAATTACTTCTGATGCTAAAGCTGGTGTTGAAGGATGTGATTTCCTTTATACTGACGTTTGGGTATCAATGGGTGAGCCTGATAAAGTATGGGAAGAAAGAATTGGTATCTTGAAGCCATACCAAATCAATACTGATTTGATGAGCGCTACAGGAAACGATAAGTGTAAATTCATGCACTGTCTTCCAGCTTACCACAACAGAGATACTAAAGTTGGAGAAGAAGTTTTCCAGAAGTTTGGTATGGATGGTGTAGAAGTTACTGAAGATGTATTCGAATCCGCTGCATCTATCGTGTTCGACGAAGCTGAGAATCGTCTACACACTATTAAAGCTGTAATGGTTGCTACTTTGGGAGCATAATCTCAATAGTATCTAGATATAAAAAAGGCTCTTAGTTTTAACTAAGAGCCTCTTTTTATGCCATAAAATCGATGAATAGAATAAGCGTAGAATTTTAGATCTTTGACACATTTGTCATTTTCATGCCTTCTATTTTAATTTTATTCTTGACTAATTCTTTTTTGATATCACAAGATGCACATCCTCCACATAAGGACGTTTCTTTAGTTGGTCTTATCACTTTGTATAGATGATATAGAGCATAGATTACAGCTGCTAAAATAATGAGATATGTAGTGAAGAGTTGAAAATCCATAGTTCGCTTATAAGAAATTAACAATTTGGTAACCGATAAAGGATACTAACCAAGCTAAACCAGTTGTGTAAGCTACTACAAAAGCAGACCATTTCCAGTTGGATTCCTTTGTAATTGTTACTACTACAGCGATGCATGGAAAATAGATAAGTATGAAAATTAAAAATGCAAGGGCAGAAGCTGTATTAAATACATTTTCTCCATTTTTAAATAATCCTGTAAATTTTTGTTTTCGGAGGTTATTTCTTAAACCTTCAGTATTTTCATCACTTCCTTCTCCTGTTTGGTAGAGTACACCCATTGTGCTAACTACGACTTCTTTTGCTGCAATTCCAGTTAGAATGCTTACAGTCATTTTCCAGTCAAAACCTAAAGGATGGAATACAGGTGCAATAAAGTTACCTATCTGTCCAATATAAGATTTTTCTTGCTTTTCTTCAAGCATTTTATTTTTAATAGAAAAAACAGATACCTCATAATCTTGTTGAAGTTTAGCTTTCTCTGTTGGATTTGCAGTAGATAGAACTGTGTTTAGTTGAATTTCATTTTGAGTCAATAACTTATTGTAGTCTTTAGAATAATCAACTTCAAGAGGGAAGTAGCCTAGAGCCCATATGATAACGGATGCAACCAATATAATACCACCCATTTTTTTTAAGTATTCACCACCTTTAGACCACATATGTATAATAGTAGACTTAAGTGTTGGGATACGGTATGGTGGGAGCTCCATTACAAAAGGAGCCTCTTTGCTTTTGAAAAAGCTTGCCTTAAAAACCTTGGCAAAAATAATAGCCAAGAAAATCCCCAATAAATAGACTCCAAACAGAACAAGAGTCGAATTTTCCGGAAAAAATGTTCCAATAATTAGAATGTATATTGGCAAACGAGCTGAACACGACATAAAGGGCGTAATCAGCATCGTAAGAATTCTATCATTTTTATTCTCTAGAGTTCTTGTAGCCATTAATGCGGGTACATTGCAACCAAATCCCATTACTAGTGGAATAAATGATTTTCCATGCAAACCAATCTTATGCATTAATTTATCCATAATGAAAGCTGTGCGGGCCATATAGCCTGTGTCTTCCATAAATGAAATAAAGAAGAATAAAATTAAGATGTTTGGAAGGAAAATAATAACACCCCCAACACCCCCAATAATACCATCGGTAATTAAATCTTTCAATGGGCCATTGGGCATAATGGTTTGAACAAATTCGCCTAAATATCCAATTCCTATTTCAATCCAATTCATTGGGTATTGCCCCAAGTGGAATGTGGCATAAAAAGTCATAAACATGAAAAAGAAAAATAAAGGAAAACCAAAAAGCTTATGCGTTAGGAAAGTATCTATAATCGCAGTCTTTCTTCTTCTCTTTATTGGATTTTCAGTGTAAGTTTCTTTTAGAGCCCCATCAATAAATCCATACTTGGCATCGGTAATTACAGTTTCGCTTACTTCACCAAAAGTAGATTCTATATGCTTGATTTCATTATCAAGTGTTTTTTTTATCAATTCAGAATTAGTGCATGATTCAATATTTTCAAGAGCATTATCGTCACGTTCTAAAAGTTTAACTGCCAAAAAGCGAGGTGAAGCGATTGATAGAAGATGTCTATTCGATTTTATGTGTTCCTGAAGTTTTGAGATTGATTTTTCTACAGTAGCGCCATAGTTAATGTGAATATGACGAACAATAGGATCTTTACCTTCGTATACATCAATCACTTTATCAAAAACCTCTTTAATACCTTTACCTTTTGAGCTAACAGTGGGAATAATTGGAATTCCCAGCATTTTACCTAGTTTTTGATAATTGAATCGAGCGCCATTTTTTTCAAGCTCATCATACATGTTTAAGGCTAATACAACCTTTACATCCATATCGATAAGCTGAGTTGTTAAATATAGATTTCTTTCTAGATTCGAGGCATCAACTACGTTGACAACAACATCTGGACGTTTTTCGATAATGAATTCACGAACGTAGAGTTCTTCAGAAGTATAAGCAGTTAACGAGTAAGTTCCAGGAAGATCAACTACATCAAAATTATAACCGTTTTGTTTTACTTTGGCAAGTTTGGAATCTATAGTTACACCAGAGTAGTTGCCTACATGTTCTTTGGATCCAGAGGCAAAGTTGAATAGCGTTGTTTTACCAGAATTAGGATTTCCAACTAAAGCAATTTGTATATTTTTCCCTTTTTCATGAGCTGAAGTTTTTAGGATATCTTCGTCAATAATACCTTCAAAATCGTTAACTTTTAAATCTACAGCTTCTTCTTTCGTGATGACTTCAATAAGTGCAGCCTCACTTTGGCGCAAAGACACCTGATAGCCCATAATATTGTACTCAATAGGATCTTTAAGAGGAGCTTTCTTAATAACGGTTACTTTTTTTCCCTTGATAAAGCCCATTTCCGTAATTCTCTTTCGAAATGCGCCGTATCCCTGTACTTTTATTATTATACCTTCTTGATTATCTGTTAATTCAGAAAGCTTCATATTTTGGTGCGTATCAATAATATAAAGAGTGATTATTTATTTCACTCACAAAAAACTTATCCCGATAGTTAGTCAATAAATCTATCTGATGATTATTAAATATCAAGACCTTCAATAATAAGAGGATCTCGGTACTAATCTATTTTAATTTAGTACAAATCTAAATGAAAATGATTTTAAAAGCAATCACTACATATAGGTATTGTAGGGCTTTTCTTTAGGTTGTACAACAGATTTATTTGAGTATGATCTTAAAAGTGGTCAGTTAATATTTTTTCGCAGAGTTAAAGTCAAAATATTAAAGGTGAGAATGTATATTGAAAAAAAGAGCTATCCGAAAATAAATCGATAGCTCTTACTAGTTCCTTGGGTTTATAACTATTACTCAGTTAAATCTTCGAATTCAACCTGTGAAAAAGATTCAACCTCTAAACCTTTAATTATTTCGGATGTTGTTTCAGTAGTTACTTCAATATCGTTCTCTGATTCTACTGGTTTTTCAGTGATTGAATTGTTAGCCTCTTTTAAAACCTCAATAGCTTCCAGTAAGCCTTCAGAGAATTTATCGAAATCTTCTTTATAAAGAAAAATCTTATGCTTTTCGAAAGTGTAGTTTCCTTCTTTATCGTATCGTTTTTTACTCTCAGTAATAGTAAGGTAGTAATCTTCGTTTCTAGTCGCTTTTGCATCAAAAAAATAAGTTCTCTTTCCAGCTCTAACCGTATTAGAATAAATGTCTTCACGATTCTTCTTTGCGAGTTTCTCTTTTTTACCGTAAGCTTCCATTTCAGAATGAATTTATAAAATTGTTTATTGATATCTCAAAAATAAAAAAAAATCTGAATTAACTCGACTATTAAGTAGAAATAATTCTGAACATTTGATTATAGTTTTGTTTAATAGTTGTGGCAGATATCTTTATTTGTCTGCATATTCATCTCGATGTTTAAAGTATATTGGTTTAAGGAAATAAGTCTCATGTTTTCTATAGTAGCATTAAAACTAGTGGGTTGTGTTGGAAAAAACGTCTTTGTTTTTCTATCAAAATAACTTATTCAAAATGCTTTTTTTTAGATGAATGTTTGTTAATAGGGGTGTGTCGAGTTCATGTTTGTAATGCTTTAGCCATTTTTGTTAACCTTATAAAGTAAACATCATCATCATTACCTAAAAAATAAAATATGCTATTTAAAATTATTTTTATTGAGTTTCAATTTTACTGAATAGGTGTTAAGAAGTTCTTAAAGAGGCCTGGGGTTTTGAAATCTGATAGACTTGTTTTATTTTAGATTAATTAAAAATAGACCAGTATGCGACAACTCGTAATTATATCTTTATTATTGATGGTATCAGTAATAACAAACGGACAAACGGTGATGAAAAAAGGAAACTATAATAAATTGAATGATCTTGAGAAGCAGGTGATCTTAAAGAAAGGAACTGAATACCCACATACAGGGAAGTATGTTAAGCATAAAGAGGAAGGTGTATATGTTTGCAAACAATGTAACTTGCCTTTATATCGATCGGGTGATAAGTTTGATTCTCACTGCGGTTGGCCAAGTTTTGATGATGAAATTGAAGGGGCTGTAACTCATCTACCTGATGCTGATGGACGACGAATTGAGATTGTTTGTTCAAATTGTAAAGGACACCTAGGGCATGTGTTTAAAAACGAAGGCTTTACTGAGAAGAATATGCGACATTGTGTGAATTCTATCTCTTTAAGTTTTATTCCAGTAACAGAAAAAAAAGATTAGTGATTTACACTACAACATATATTCAGACGCAGATTTAAATGATTGAATATGATCTATGTGCAAGACTGAAATAGGCATTTTTAAAACCATAAAAAATCATATTTAATCAGCGTCTAAACATTTTTTGATAGTTGCAATTCAGACGCAGATTTAAATGATTGAATATGATCTATGTGCAAGACTGAAATAGGCATTTTTAAAACCATAAAAAATCATATTTAATCAGCGTCTAAAC
>JADGEF010000032.1:7565-30360 GCA_016744515.1 Marinifilaceae bacterium
TTTGATAGTTGCAATTCAGACGCAGATTTAAATGATTGAATATGATCTATGTGCAAGACTGAAATAGGCATTTTTAAAACCATAAAAAATCATATTTAACCAGTGTCTAAACATTCTTTGATCTGCGAGAAAATTTTAATAATAAGAGCAGTTGAATTCATCGTATTGAAATCAACTGCCCTTTGGAATATTTTAATTTATAGCTTGTAAAAGTTTATACGGGTTGTGTCTTATTTTTCAACCAATTTTTGTGCTTTTCATCCAGTAAAGTAAAAAGACTGTCATATACTTTTTGATGATAGTGATTAAGCCAACTTTTTTCTACTTTGTTTAGTAAATCAATATTTAAGGCTTTTGTGTCAAAAGGGAATAGTGTTAGCGTATCAAACTCTAAAAATTGACCAAATTCAGTACTTAGTTTTTCTTTACAAAGAATTAAATTTTCATGGCGAATGCCATATGCACCTTCTTTATAGAAGCCTGGTTCGTTAGAGCTAATCATACCTGGCAAAATGGCTTGCTCTTTTAAGTCCTGACGAATACTTTGAGGTCCTTCGTGAACATTAAGAAAACATCCAACGCCGTGACCTGTGCCATGCCCATAATTCTTTCCATGCATCCAAAGTGCCTGACGAGCTAAAATATCAATATTACAACCATGTGTACCCTTTGGGAAAACAGCTAAACTCATTTGAATCATACCTTTCAGAACAAGTGTGAAATCGTCTTTTTCTTCCTGATTCAGTTCACCAAGAGCTGTTGTTCGAGTAATGTCGGTTGTACCATTCATGTATTGTCCACCAGAGTCAATAAGAAGAATTCCTTCAGCTTTTATTTCACAATCTGTTTCTTCAGTTGTAGAATAGTGAGGAGAGGCCCCATGAGCTTTATACCCCACAATACTTCCAAAACTTTCGCCAACGAAATATTTTTGTTGAGATCTGAATTCTCTAAGCTTATCGATTAGAGTAAACTCAGTAATTTTTATTTTACCAAGATTCTCTTCGAGCCAACAGAAAAATTGAGTTAGAGCTAATCCATCTTGAATCATGGCTTCTTTCATGCCTTTGATTTCAGTTGGATTCTTCTGACTTTTTAATAATTGAGAAGGATTTTCTCTTTCAATAATATTAGCAGTAATTGAACGGTAAATTCTCAAGTTACTACGGTTGCTATCGAGAAGTACATTTTCTGAGCCTAGAAGCTCCTCTAAATCACCACAGATATCTTTATAATCTGATGTATTAATACCATCTTGTTTAAGGCTCCGAATTAGTTTATCATCAAGCTTTGATTGATCTAGATATAGACAACACGTGTCTTGGTTGATTAAAGCATAAGCGATAGCTACTGGGTTAAAATCAACATCCTTACCTCTAAGATTGAAAATCCAAGCTATATCATCAAGGCTTCCTACAAAGTGATGTGTGGCTTCAAGCTTACTCATCTCTTTGCGAATACTTACTAATTTTTCTTTACGAGATTTACCTGCAAATTCAACAGGGTGTTCAAATACATTGTGTTTGGGTAGAGATGGTCTATCAGTCCATATTTTATTGATCAAATCTTCCTCTTCACTAATATGAACAGATAAATTGCCTAGAGAATTCTTTAATTCTTTGGTTTGGGCAATAGAAAAACATGTACCATCAAAGCCAACGTTTGCTTCAAATTCCAATTCAGAAAGTAACCATTGATATTGAGTTGGGGTACCAGGTATTCCCATTTTGAAGAGTTTGATACCACTTCCTTCAAGTTGCTTTTCAGCTTGTAAGAAATAACGAGAGTCTGCCCATAAACCAGCTTTATCTTGTGTAATAACTACTGTACCTGCAGATCCAGTAAAACCAGATATCCATTGGCGAGAAGTCCAGTATTCTGGAACATATTCACTCATGTGTGGATCCGAACTTGTAATAATGTAAGCGTGAATGTCTTTTTCTTTCATCAGCGAACGCAATGCATTCACTCTTTCCAAAATGGTCATAGAATAGGTATTGTTATTGTTTATTCGATAAAAATACGATTAAAGCGAAATTTGGCACTAAGAATCAGAAGAAAAATTTAAACAGTAAGCATATTTTTTCGTGGATAAGATCTCATACTAGTGTATTAAACTATGGTGCAGTGCCTAATTATTAGGGCGTAACCCTCGTACCTCGGGTCGGGCTTTATGTTTCAAGTCCTCGCTCGTTCCTTGCTGTGGGCTTTCCACTGCAATCCCTTACGCATTCCATTTATCCGATGAATTCTGAACATTTCGAAAAATCATCGGATAAATAAGTAGTCAGAATAAAACATTTATCCGATGAATTCTAAACATCAGGAAAAATCATCAGATAAATAAATAGTTAGGACAAAAAAAATCCCTCTTTCAAAATATGAAAGAGGGAAGTAGAATGTTTGTAAGAATCTATTTCAAACTGATATTACCATATTTGCTAATAATGTGTACTCTTGATTCTGGAGAATCTGAATTTCCAACTTTAACTTTGATTCTAGATTCAGAATGATTTTTTACTTCTTCGATGATTTGTGAATTGCTAGGATAGCTAATACCGCAATACTTAGTTTCAGCTTCTAGTATATAAGATGCACCTTCGGCAATAGTTATACGACTTGGAACATATTGATTATCGATACTAATACTCTCGAAATCTGAAGCTACATTTGTAACTTTACAATTGCCATATCGCAAATTCAAATCAAGATTTCGATTTACATTATCAATTTTAATATCAGAATATTGTCCTTTACTTATTAGTACGGATTCTGTATTCATGATACTGTATGCATCATATTTAGAATCAGCAATAAGAGAAATGTTGTTGTCTAAATGAAGTTTAGAAAATCGGCTTACTACAACTAAAGTTTCGCTAGTACCAATATTCATCTTTGAATATTTAAGCGTTAGTTTCGTGCGATTACACTCATTGATAGTTGCCTTTGCATAAGAAAGGTTGATGCTACTCAATGGTTTTTCGTTAGGGTAAAGAAACTTTTCAGCTAATAAGTTTCCATAACTCAAGTTGATATTCGTTTTCGCTTTAAGCGTGTTGATGTAAATATCACCAAACTTATTATTTAAGGAAATTTGAATGTAATCAGGCATAAACACTTCGTAGTCTATACTAAACTTGTTTCCTGTTTTAAAGTTTTTCTGCATCTCAGTAAAAGCCATAATGGTTTCACCAATTTGATCCATATTTATTTCGATCCCCTTAAATAAGGTTTCAGCTTTCGATTCGCTTGATGCATGTGCTGTAATAGTCGCTTTAATTACGACTGAATCAACCTCCCAATTTTTAATTTCAATATCACCATATTTATTCTCTATGGTTAATTGATCGCCTGTTTTAACAGCATATTTTCCATCGAACGATTTAATGTAGTCATCTGCAGCAAACACTTGGCTGCTTAGTCCTACACAAATAAGCAAAAGAAGTGCAGTAAGTTTAAATCTAGTTGTTTTCATCTTAATAGATTTTTATATTAATTTTATTTTTTCTAAATGTCAATGATCTATGCAAAAGGAATATCCTGTTGCTTTATCAGATAGAGTTGTTTTACAATTCTATTTAAAATATTGTTTTTGACCTGAAAATGTTCAATCATAGCCTGAATTATACGCTCATCTTTAGGATTTGTTTGTAATTCTTCTTCAAGTTGATCATACATCTTATCCATATTTTCAAGCTCTTCCTTTATCGTATTCTTTTCTTGAATGTCAGATGACTTTGTTAGTTGACTGATAATATTAAGTTGCTTGTCAATATTTGCTTTAAAGTAGTTCTCTACCTCTTGGTATTCAGGAGAGAGTTGACTGAAACTAAAATGAGGCGTTTTAATATCACGTAGTTGATGAGTTGCGAAGCCAGTAAGCATAACAATAGTAACAATAGCCACAATTTTCATTAGCTCTTTCCATTGCCATCTCGATTTATCGTGATGGGTTTGTAGTTTCTGTCTAAACCGATCGAAGTGATCACCATGAGGCTCTTTGCCGTCAAAGTCCACCCTGTTTTGTTTGATTATATTTTTAATGTCTGTCATTTGATTCTTCTTTTTAATGGCTCGTTCGTGCTATTTGCTATTATCTGAATCAATTTCTTTTTTGCTCTGTTATATTGTGACCGTGAAGTGGATGCTGAAATGTTTAATATCTCTCCAATTTCTTCATGATCGTATGCTTCAATTAAATATAGACTTAAAACAATGCGATAGCCTGCTGGCAATAACTCAATGGCTTTTTTTATCTCTGTTACATTGTTCTTAACTTCAATACCTTCGTGTGTTTCTTCTTCTTCACTTAGCTTATTTATTTTTTCATCGAGAGGAAGATTATTAATTTTATTCTTTTTCAGATAATCTAATGCCCTATTTATGACTATTCTTTTTAACCAAGCACCAAAACTGACTTCACCTTTATATGAATTGATTTTATCAAATGCTGATAAAAAAGCTTCCTGCATAACATCTTCGGCTTCTTGTGTGTTGTTTAGAATCCGCAAACAGGAATTGTACATAGCTTTATAGTACAATTTGTAAATTTCAAATTGAGCTTTGGCATTGCCATGGCGACAAGCATCGATTATATCTTGATGTATGTTTTGGTAATTTGAGCCCATTAATTATTTTCTAATCTAATGACGAGTCTATAATTGTAGTGTTGCACATTTTCTTAAAATATTCAACGTTTTTTTTGATTACATAAATATCGGTAAATAAAATTAGATGTTGATTTGGTATTGTGATATAAAAATCCTGATCCATTATATAAATGATCAGGATTAATGTTTTAATAAGATTTGTGTTATTTATTCTGCACCATCGAAGATAATGTTATAATTGTTCCAGAAATTTTCATCGTACTCCATATTCTCATAGTATGCACGATTTTCAATTACTTCAGGTTTAGTTGTAATGATTTTTGTGATTAACATTTCAGCATTTATATTAATTTTTTTCTTTTCGCCAGTTTTTTTATTCTCGAGTTCATGAGAACGCTTGTAGTCGACGTAACTTAAATAGTAGTAGCCAAAATGTTCTTTATAAGTTGAACTGAAATCGTATTCAATTTTAATAGGCTTCCAATCCTGACGCTCAGGATTCACATAGAAACTTCGTCCTTGTGGTGAATAATTGCTAGCTACAACATGTGTTTCGTTCTTAATTACTGAAAAGTCCTTTAGCTTTATATAGATTTTACCCGAGTAGGCAGTTGCATAATAATCGCTCGTATTACTCAATATTGGCTTCTTGCTTTTATAAGCGATAACCCAAATAGAATCGTTTTCATACTCCGTAACACGATCTAGGCTCAAATCGTAAAAATTAAGGTGATTTTTATTTAGAATATTACCTCGACTTCTAACAATATCCATTTCTAGTAGCTCATCCAAGTAGGTGGATCCGTCTGCTAAAGAGTTGTTTGTGAAATTCTTTCTTACTTGAAGAAATTTGTAAGAACGTTCTTTGAATACTTGATATGCATTTTCGCGAACATAACCCTTATCATCATAGATCCGAATTGCTGCTTCGCGCTTACGTTCTAACTTGTCATTCTCCGATTTTTCTGCTCGGTAGTATATGTCGTAATTAAATGGGGTCTGTAAATAGTTCTCAGGAATATTATCAATTGCATCCTGAAGCATCTTGATTAAAACTAAAGATTGGGCAGTTATTTCAACCTCTGCAATTTTATAGTTCACAGGTTTTAACTGAATACGAAGCGTATCAACAGCAGAGCATTCTTTTATGCTTGAATTGTAAGTAGAGAAACCTACAGCCGAAATTTGAATGCTTTTGTTAGCATGTTTTCCTGGTACTTTTAGTTCAAAGTAGCCATCGAAATTCGAAGCAGCTCCAATATATGTGTCTTTTACTCCTATATTAGCAAAGGGAATAGCTTTTTGATTAGCCGCATTGGTCAGTTGTCCAACGATTCGAATTGTTTTTTGTTCTTCCTCTTGTGCTTGAATGGTTCCAGCCACATATGTAAGGATAAATAGTGCGAAAATTAGTTTTTTAATCATATAGTTTAAATAGAAGGATGAGTCAATTTTTAAACTTTTGTTCAAATACAGGATGATAACCTACAAGTATTCTGCCAAAAGTATATGAAAAGCTAAATTAGTTATTTTCTAAATGTAGCAGGAGTAAATTAGGAAAAGAAATCTCAGGTATTATCTTTATTAAATTTATTTAACTTGTTATTGTGTACATATAAATTGTAAATTGCACAATTCAAATATTGGGAATCCTACGATCTGAAAAATATCGCACATTATGAATAAGAAATTACTGATTTTATCAATTATGCCACTGATACTTGTATCATGTGTGGTTTCGAAACGTAAATATGAAGAACTTGATTACGCCAAACGCAAGAGTGATGCTCAGGTTCGCAAGTTGGGGAAGGATAACAAGGCTTTAGATTTAAAGCTAAATAAGACGTTAGCTGAGTACAACGATATGAAAAACAGTATGGCTGAAAGTAATGCTCAAAAGAATGTTGAAATTGATGAGTTGAGCTCTGAGCTATTTTCTATGGCATCTGACACGACTAGTTTAAAGGAGAAGCTACATGAAACATTAGGTAATTATAAGTATGCTCAGGAACGCAATGCAGAAAATGAAGCGACAATTACTAAATTGAATAAGCAAGCTAAGGTTTTAAAAGCAGAGTCGTCTCAGCTTACAAATGATTTGAATGCTAGCCTAAAAGATAAAGAGTGGGAGAGTAAGAAAGTAGCAGGAGAGAAGTTGAAATTTGAAGAGAAAATAGCTCAGAGGGATAATCAGATTGCTAAGGTAAAAAAGGAGATGGAAGTTGTTAATGGTAAAATTGTTTGGTTACGTAAGGTTAAGAAGCAGAACGATGCAGAAATAGAGAAATTAACAAACCAAATGAATCTTTATAAAAAGGAATACGAAAAGGCTATTGAAAGAAAATAATATTTAGATAGAACTAAAAAAAAGCTCCCTAATTGGGAGCTTTTTTTATGCTTCTAACTTTTTAAGTAGTTCTTGAAATCTTGATAATTACAAGCCATCTTAATACTCGTTTTTTCTTTTGTCAGGCAAGATTTAAGGTAGTCGGGAATCTCAACTTTTGTATTGATTACTTCTTCTACAACATCTAGAAATTTAGCCGGATGAGCTGTTTCTATAAAAACACCTAATTCATTTTCGGCATCAAGCTCTTTCTTTAATCCAAGATAAGCAACTGCACCATGAGGATCTAGAATGTAGTTCGACTCTTTATAAACCTTCTTCATAACCTTTTTGGTTTGATCATCGTTAAACGAAGCACCTTTTAGATCTTCACAAATTCGAGGATGATTTTCTTGATATAAAGTCATCATTCTATCAAAATTACTTGGAGCGCCTACATCCATTGCATTTGAAATACTTTGGATTGAAGCTTTACTTTCATATTTTCCTGTTGCTAAATAGTCAGGAATAACCTTATTTACATTTGTAGAGGCTATAAATCTTTTGATTGGTAAGCCCATTTGCTTAGCGATTAAACCTGCAGTAAGGTTACCGTAGTTGCCACTCGGAACTGAAATGACAAGATCTTTATTCTGTTTTTTCAACTGACCGTAGGCATAAAAATAGTAGAAACTCTGAGGAATCAAACGTGCAATATTAATCGAGTTTGCAGAGCTTAGCTTCATATGCTTATTCAACTCATCGTCCTGAAATGCCTTTTTTACAAGAGCTTGGCAATCATCGAAGCTACCATCAATTTCTAGTGCAGTTATATTGTTGCCAAGTGTCGTTAATTGCTGTTCTTGAATTTGACTTACTTTACCAGATGGGTATAAAATGACAACATCAATGTTTTTTATTCCAAGAAAACCGTGAGCGACGGCACTACCTGTATCGCCTGAAGTCGCAGCTAGGATGGTGATTTTTTCATCGCTTTCTTTTGCAAAATAGCTTAGGCATCTGGACATAAAACGTGCGCCTACGTCTTTAAAAGCACAGCTAGGTCCATGGAATAACTCAAACGAATAAACGTTTGGTTCTAAAGAAACGAGAGGAGTAGGGAAGTTAAGAGCATCATCACAGATTTCCTTAAGCTTATCAGCAGGGATATCATCACCTAAAAAGTGTTTTGATACCTCGAATCCAATTTCAGCTAATGACAAATTTGGTAGATTCTTTATAAATGATTTGTCGAGCTGAGGAAGACTTTCTGGATAGAATAAACCACCATCAGGAGCAAGCCCTTTTACGACAGCTTCTTTAAAACTGACAGAGAGTTTTCTATCATTTGTACTATAGAATTTCATATTATAAAATGCTTATTTCGATTAATAGTTGGCTTGTTATTCTAATATTCTTACTCCATTGTTGCTTACCTGAGAAGCATAAATGAAATAAGGAATTGTGGTTTTAGAAAACACCTCATTCATAGCTGAACTCACAGCTTTAGCTTTATCCTCACCTTCGCATAAGGCAAATACCGATGGACCAGATCCCGAAATACTACAACCTAAGGCTCCAGCTTCCAATACGGCTTGTTTTAAATTGTCAAATTCAGGAATAAGAACTTTACGTTGCTTTTCCACAATATGATCTTCTAATGAACGTCCAATTAAGTTGTAATCTGATTGATGCAGACCTGATATTAAACCAGCCACATTTCCCCACTGACGAATTGCCTTCTTTAGATCAACTTCTGTTGAAAGCAATTCTCTAGCTTCTTTGGTTTTAATTTCAATTTGAGGATGAATAACAACGCACCATAAATCTTTAGGAGATTCAATTTGAATCACATCAAGAGGGTCGTAAGCTCGTACAATACAAAAACCACCCAATACTGTTGGCGCTGCATTGTCAGCATGAGCATCACCCGAAGCTGCGATCTCGCCTTGCATGGCGAAGTTGACTAGCTCTTTTCTGCTATATGGCTTACCAAGCAATTCGTTTGCAGCAACAACTGCTCCAGCAGCACTTGCCGAGCTTGAACCAATTCCACTACCAGGCTTAATATTTTTCTTAATCTCAATATCAAATCCCTGATTGCTGCCAAGATCATCTAGTAATGCTTGAATAGCTACTCCAGCTACATTTTTAGATGGCTCTGTTGGTAAATTTTTGTACCCCTCAATAGGTTTGATATGCAGCTTGTTTAAATTATTCTTACTAAGAATCATTTCATCACCAATTCCATCAATGGCAAATCCTAGGATATCGAATCCACATCCGACATTTGAAACACTAGCTGGTGCAAATACTTTTATACTCTTATTCATTTTTGTTATATAAGTAGAGACTTTTTGAAATCTCTTATTAGGCTTATTATTTAGAAGAAATGCTTATGATATCGCCGAATATTCCAGAAGCTGTTACTTCTGCTCCAGCACCAGCACCTTTTATAATCATAGGCTGATCTTTATACCAAAGTGTACTTAATGAAACAACGCTATCTTTTCCATCGATATTGTAAAGAGGATGATCAGCACCAACTGCTTTCATTCCAACACTTGCTTTACCATCTTTGAATGTTGCTACATATCTAAAACGAATATTTTGCTCTCTCATCTGCTTACGCCAGTCTTCAAAAAAATCTTTCTTCTCAACTATACGTTCTATTAATTCCTCAGTCGTTTTAGATTCTAAACAATATTCTGGAACCATAGCCACAAGTTCAACATCTTCAGCTTCGAGTTTGTATCCCGATTCACGTGCAAGAATCAAAAGCTTACGAAGAACATCAACACCATTTAAATCTAGTTTTGGATCTGGCTCAGTGAAACCTTCATCCATTGCAAACTTTAAAGCTTCTTCAAAACTATATCCTTCAATAAATTTATTCATGATATAGTTTAGGCTACCCGAAACAACAGCCTCTATGCTTGTTACCTGATCGCCAGTACTTGTTAGGTAATTAATTGTGCTAATAATCGGCAAACCTGCTCCAACATTACTTTCGTACCTAAAATCAACATTATTTTTCTTAGCAGTAGCTTTTAATTGCTTATAGCTTTCAAAGTTTGATGAGGCTGCAATTTTATTACATGCTACTATCGAAGTCGTTGTCTTCAAGATCTGATTGTAAACATCACTTACGTCTTGGCTTGCTGTTATATCAACAAAAATTGAATTTCTTAGATTTGAATCATCAATATTCTTAATAAACTTATTGATATCAGCTTTTTCTCCTTCAGTGTCAAGTTTGTTTTTCCAATCATTTATTAATTTCTCATCCTTTGCAAAAATCATTTTACGACTGTTGCTTACAGCTCTAATGATGAGGTTAATTCCATTTTCTTCGATTAAATGTTCGTGTTGGTTCTTGATATGTTCTAAGAGCTTGCCTCCAACGTTACCAACACCAGCAATATGTAGATTAATCTTTTTATAGGTTGATAGGAAAAACTTTTCATGAATAACATTTAATGCTTTTTTTACATCAGCAGTTCGCACCATGAAAGTGATGTTTAGCTCATTTCCACCTTGTGCAGTTGCACGTATGTTTAATCCATTTTTGCCCAGTATACCAAAGAGTTTTCCAGCAATGCCAGGAGTGTAGCCCATATCTTCTCCAACTACTGCGATAATTGATAAATCAGGTTCTGCTTTTGGCTTATTTACGTACTGTATAGCTATCTCAGCTGTAAATTCTTCTTCTATTACGTCACAGGCTCTAGTGCAGTCATCTTCGTGTACAGCAACACTCATACTATGTTCTGAAGATGATTGAGTAATAAGACTAACATTAATCTTCTGGTTAGCTAAGCAAGAAAACAGACGCGCAGCAAAACCACTAATACCAACCATGCCACTGCCTGATAGTGTAATTAGGTTGATATTATTTATTGACGAAAGACCTCTGACAGTTGTTCTTTCAGTTTTGGGTTCAGAACTGATGAGAGTTCCTTTAGCTTCAGGCTCAAAAGTGTTTTTGATAAGAATATCAATCTTCTTTTGTAGAACTGGCGTTAACGAAGGAGGATACATAACCTTTGCTCCAAAGTGCGATAACTCCATGGCTTCCTGAAATGACATCTGCTCAATAGGAATCGCTTGTGAAACCAAGCGTGGATCAGCAGTGTACATACCACTTACATCTGTCCATATTTCTAATTGTTTGGCATCAAGTGCAGCGGCTAATATTGAAGCCGTATAATCTGATCCACCACGTCCTAGTAAAGTAGGCTCACTTTTTTCATTTGAAGCAATGAAACCAGGGAATATTGCAAGATTAAAATCGCCTTTAATAGTATTAATTCTTCTGTAGCTCTCGTCTCTATTTATGAGAATGCCTTTGTTTTCATGAGTTTTAATGTATTCTCTAGAGTCGTAATATTTAGCATCAAGTTCTGATTGTTGAAAATATGAAGTTATTAGCTGAGATGAAAGCTCTTCTCCTAAACCAAGAATACGACATTTAATTTTTTCAGGAACATTTTGAAGAATAAACACGCCTTCTAATAGGTTTGATAAATCTTCAAATTTACCTTTCAACCAATTATGAATATCTTTGTTTAACTGAAGTTCTTGAGATAATTCAATATGTCTGTTATATAAATTTTCAACGGTTAGTTTATAAGTCTGATCTTGAGATGAAGCTTGATCTAAGCTATTAACTAATTGATCTGTGACACCGCCAAGAGCAGAAACCACAATAATTGTAGCTTCATTTTTGTCGATTCGACTAACGATCTGTTTTACTCTCTTGAGGCTTTCAGCTTTGGCTACTGAACTACCTCCAAATTTTAAAATTCTCATGTGGTTATTTATTGGGTGGAATTATATGGTAAAAAAAAAGCCTGCAGAATAACTGCAGGCTTTTTATAAAATATTTTTATTTATAAGCTTCACGTTATTCCACACGAGGATCGAGGCATCGTAATAATTGAGCCCATGGTAATAATCGTTGTGGTGGTTAATGTAAAGTTCATTTTTTTCATTTTTGTTGTTGACAAATATCAGAATTAAATTGGAAAATGCAAGAGTGCTAAAATTATTTTTTGAAATAATTGGATTTTCAAATTGATAAACTGAGGCTGAACGTACCGTGATTATTAGGGTTTTGATGATGTTTTTTTGAATGATAAATTTCTAGAAATGAATAAAAATAACTAATCTGATTATCTTGATATATTAAAAAAACTTTCAAAAATGTTTGGATGAACCATTTGACATACCCAAACCAAAGTCTGATATTCCGATACAAGGATTTTTTTTTAATTCATTAAAAATACTCTGAAATATGCGATTCAGCATAGAGTTGATGATCAACTAAAAACATTTAGGACAAGATTGGTTAATTGTTAATCATTCTTGTTCAGCCAAGTTTGTAAAACTTTAATGTATTTTTCATTTTCTTCTACAAATGGCATATGTCTGCTATTGGCAAATAATTCCCATTCAGCATTGGGCAAATTGTCGTACATCGTTTTAGCTACATAGGGTGAACATAGGTCGCTTTGCCCATTTGTAATTAAGCAAGGCGTGTTAATTTCATTCAAACGCTCGGTAAATTCATAGCCACTTAATGTGCCTGTGGGTAAAAATTCATTGTGTCCCCAACCGACAATATACGCCTCAGTCCCCGCAATCTTCGAACGACGCAAACATTCTGGAGAATCCTCCGTAATATCTCCTGCACAATGCCTTTGCATAAATTCAGCTAAGGCTTCTTGATATTCTTTAGTCTCGTAATTATCAGTTGCTACCGCTTTGTGTATCGCCTCTTGCATATTTTGTGGCATATAAGCAATTCTTCGGTATTGTTCTTCTTTCCATAACTTTGCCGACGATAGGGTAGATGACAATATATAAGATTTTACACCTTGTGGTTTTTTCTCTATGGCATTCCATATCGCCATCATTCCACCCCAAGATTGACCAAGAATATGCACTTCGTCTAAGTTTAGATGCTTGCGAATTTCTGCTAATTCCTCCAACCACACCTCTGCATTGAATAATTCAGGATGTCCTGTGACCATTGATTCGCCACAGCCTATTTGGTCATACATCACCAAAGGACGGTCGTCCTTTTCTGCTAAGGCATCAAGCGTTTCAAAATAATTATGTGTAGAACCAGGACCTCCGTGCAATAAAATTAGCGGTGTTTTCTTGCTCTCCGGATTTACGATTCTATAAAATGTTTTAAATTCTTTGAATGGTATTTTACCTTCTTTTATTTTCATTTTTTGTAGTATTTACATTTTGACTTTAAATATAGTAGATAATTGAAATAGAATTGATGAATTTAGACTCATAGTTTTACAATATTTTCATAATTTGAATTTCTTATTCCATTGTGGAATTAGTCATTCATAAAATTGCCCCAACGTTTAGTAGCAGAATAGTAGCCGATTGCGGAACTCGAATTTTTCAAGTTACTACTAAATTTTATGCGGGCTACAATGTTCATATTTACTACTATTTCGGCTATTATTTTTATTTATTGTGTGTGCCTTGAATGGTAAATTTAATAAAAGTTCTTTTACAATGTTAAGTTTTATAAAAGAAAGTCCAGAGGGTGTAAGTTCCTTATGTACTAGGGTGACTCTTAGAAGCATTAGCAAGTGGCAAGGTGGTTTGGGGTGACCCATGCACTGTACCGGAACGAAGTGGAGATCACGACAGGATGGAGTCATAAGCCAACCGGCAAAAGTCTGAACTGACGAACAGTACCGAACTTGTGAGATTGTGAATACCATTTGATATAGACCAGAATGAACCAACGGGATAGGAGGCATTGTTATCTGGGGAAGTAGTCACATCTCTACAAAGCCCAACGATTACCAAAAGGATAGCGATGTAGATGGGCTGCGCCAAGCTAAAGGTATCGCAGGATTAGACAGAAGGACATTTATCCGCCTTAGGCGGAGAAGTCTCATCAACCACGTACGGTTCTGTGAGAAGTTAGGGGGTGGAATTCCCCTAGCTTACTCGACTAGGTGCTTTTTCTATTATAAATATCCCACTCCGTTATAGAATAATATTAGATGCTAGTTTTTGTTCAATTTACTCAAAGATTGAGAATACAAATAATAAAGCAAAAGCTTCTTGTTTTTGGTAAGTTGTACCATCTGGCATTTCACTAATTTTTATATTTGCATTTTCGATGAAACTATACTTTTTCTCGTCTAAAGGCTTCTTATCATTATTATATAAATCTCTTAAAAAATCAAGGAATGTTTCTATTTGTGTTACCACACGTTATTTCTAAATCAATCTATCTTTTATCCTTTTATAAAAAGGTTTTTTGTAACTCTCTCCAATTGAAATCTTATTATTTCCTAATGTAATTTGGTTATGTTCTATCTTCTTAATCTTTTCAATATTAATTACGAAAGAATTATGTACTCTTTCGAAAATGTGATGGGGCAATTTATCTACTAATTGAGTGATTGTAACTCGCGAAGAGTATTTTTTGGTTTTGGTAATAAATTCTACATAATTTCCACATCCTTTTAAAAGTATAATATCATCATAAAAAAGTTTGATTGTTTTTGTTCCATCTTTAATAAAAATAAAGGTATCGTTAGCGTTATTTTTGTGAATATTGGAAATGGCTTTCTTAACTTTGTTCATTGATGTTTGAAAATCTTCAAAGTCGATTGGTTTCAACAAATAGTCTATTGCATCAAATTTATAGCTCTCTACGGCATATTGTTCGTAAGCTGTAGTGAAAATAACCAAAGGTTTCACTTTGATTTTTTTCAATAATTCGACACCTGAAATTTCTGGCATGTTTACATCCAAAAATAGTAAGTCGATGGCATTATTACGCAAATAATCAATGGCTTTTTGAGGACTATAAAAATGGGCTACAATATTCAAATATTCAAGTTTAGACGCATGAAACTTAATTATATCTATTGCTTCGGGTTCGTCATCAATTGCTATTGCTGTTATCATAGATTTCAATTTTTACATTAAACAAATTATCTTCTTTAGCTATTAAAAAATGATGCCTTTCAGGATAGATTAATGCTAATCTTGATTTTACATTTTCTATTCCAATCCCAAATCCATCTTCCATTGTATCATTCCGGCTTTGTTTTTTTAGAGAATTGATGCATTCAAAAAAAATAGTACCTGAATTACATCTTAAATTTATAATTAAAGTTGATTCTTCAAGCGGATTAATACCATGTTTAAAAGCGTTTTCGACGAAAGGAATTAATAGCATTGGAGCAATTTTGTATCCTTCATTATTCTTGAAATTAAGTTTAATATTGTGTTTTACAGGATATCTGGCAAGTTGAATTTCAATAAAGTCTTTAATGTATCCAATTTCTTTTTCCAGCAGAATAAAATCTTTGTTTAAATCGCTCATCGTAAATCGGATTAAGTTAGAGAACTTCTTAATGTTTGAAGCCGTTTTTTCTGCCTCTTCCTTTATGGCGAAACTATAGAGTGTGTTGAGTGAATTAAATAGAAAATGTGGATTTATTTGTGATTTTAACTGTTCAAGTTCAATTTCCTTTTTAGCAAAAACGAACTCTTTTACTTTAATCTGATGTCTGATTATTGCATAAATAGTAGCAACGGTTACAACGGAAATACAAAGCGAAACCAAAAGAATTGTTTGAGTGGTTGTAAAATAAGAAGTGAAACCAATAAACAGGGAATTCTCGATTAATACTACAATAAAAAATATATTTAGTTTCTTTTTAATAATAAATATTGGGGTAGCAAATTGCAAATGAAAATAGAATAAAATAAAAGAAGCAAGAACAATATTGCTAAAAAGGATATTTGAAAAATATAAAGTAATTGACAATACGAACATTAAAATGAAGTGCAATAATAGTTCGGTTGGTTTCTTGTTAAAAACCAGATTTCCTAAATAATTAAGTTTGTTTTTTTCATTTAAAACAAGAATACCATATACAAATGAAAGCACAAAAACAGAAAGTGCAGCTACAAATTTAGCTTCGTGAAGATTCTCAAGGTTTGTACCGAAAGCAGGTCCATCATTTATTATTCGTGTAAATATATAAACATAATCAGGTTCCGAGGAAATGCTTATTATAGCAGCTCCAACCGCACTAATTGCAAACAATAAAAAGGTGTAAATTGAGTATTTATTGATTGATTTTGTTTTCAATAATCGTGGAACAAAAACAAGGGCGTGAATATAGAAAACGACAATTAACAGTAGGTCATTCAATGTTCTCAATACATCTGTGGAATTTGAAAATGATATATTGGCGAACAGGAAAACTGCAACAATAACAGCTACAATTGCATGTAATGATTTTGTGAAATTATTAATATTGAATTTTATAGAAAATACTGACATGGTTAATCAATTTAAGTGAATAAAATTAGTCTGTTTTTTTGTTTTTAATTAATTCAAGCGTGAAATTCATTATCTGGTCATTATTCGAAAAATAGTCTTCAAGCTTCAATTCAATCGGATAATCGGGAATAACTCCTCGTCCAAACGGTATGTCCGAATTTCCAGGTTCATGGAATACAACTTTTACCAGTGGCATTCTCATGGTTAATCCGGTATTTGCAACATTTACCGAAGCAAATTTTACAGCATTCATTTGGTGGTAAGTTGTACCGGTTTCTTGCCCGATAATAACTCCTCTGTTGTATTTATGTACTAAGCCTGCAAAACGTGCTGATTCTGAATTTGAATTGGCGTTGGTTAGCACATAAAGATTTCCGCTAAAATGAATTGAATCGTTCGATGGGGAAAGCGAATTTGAATAATTATAATAATTGCCCTTGTTTAGAATATAATTATTAAACAAGCCCATATCAGGAACATAGTTGTACGAATGTTTAAAGAATTTGTAATACTGTTTGTTTACTTTAGAATAAAGCACCGATTTGTAAGGTTCTTTTATAAACATTCCAAAAAGCTTATATCCTTCGCCACCTTTATTTCCTCGAATGTCGATAATTAAATTCTGACAGTTTGTACCGTCTAGTTCACGTATGAAATTCTCAATAGAATCTTTATCCGTGCCGTACAAATTAAATGTTTTGATTCTGAGCAATGCAATATCTTTTGAAATAAAAGAAGTTTTTACTCTGTAATTTTCCCTTTTATAATTAAACATTGGAAAATACCTGTCGTTTCGTCCAAGTTGTTTGCAATGAAATTTTGAAACCGTGTTGTCATTAAACTTTAGCGATATACTATCACCTGAATTTATTCCATAAACCGTACAATAAAGTGGAGCCATATTTAGAAGCAAATTTTCATTTATTATAGATTTAATTCCCCCATCAGCACCGGGAATATTCTGTTTAAGTTTAACGATTACTGATTTTACATCTTCTCCATTTATTTGAACAACTTCTTTGTTTAAAAAGCTTTCATTCTCTTTAAAGGCATTAATAATTTTTACCTTTTCATTTTCCAAGCCAAATAAAACAGAAGGGAAAGGAGGCATGTTTTTTCGTTCCTGTCCATAAATTCGTAAATGATTATCACCAACTGTTACTAATAATGGTGTAAACAATTCCCGTAGCTCTTCTGCTGTTTTCGAAACTTTCAGTTTTTGAGAAATAGAATTAAAAATACTATCAATTTTTGATTCT
The DNA here is from genome assembly GCA_016744515.1 of Marinifilaceae bacterium. GTDB lineage: Bacteria > Bacteroidota > Bacteroidia > Bacteroidales > Marinifilaceae > Ancylomarina. Next base: position 25,110 of record JADGEF010000032.1, read on the forward strand.
GAAGAATAATCGTACAATCCAGGATGTCCTTCTTCTAACGATTCTCTTACAATTGACAACGCTTCCTTTAATTTTATTGGCTCATACTTCCTTGTGGCATAATATTTAAAAGAATCGGTTTCAACAAACGAACTTTTTAATCCAAAAAGTGATAAGGGGTCAACTGATTTTGAATTTTTACTTGCAGAAAACATTATAGAAGGCTCCGCTATTTTATGATAAGCGAAGCCCATGTAACCCAAAATTTGTCCCTGTTTTATTTCGAGTCCAGAATGAGGAATCGTTTTTGGAACAATTCCCTTCATATGATATTTTACACCATCATCTGAAATAACAGAAATACTTGCATTAATGTATTTGGGATTGACAGCATTTTTTAATGCCTTAAGAAATGATTTCTTTTGCGAATCGTACGATTCCTCTTGATTTAAATTTCCTCCTTTTGAGTAAGTTAAAGAAAATAAATAGTTCATTCTAAAACTATGCACTTTACCATTTGTAGGTGCGACAATTGGTGTTCCTTCCTTTGCCGTGAGAAAAAGACTTGAAACGTTTCTTTCATCTTCAATGAACTCTTGTGGCTGAAAGAGGATGCTGTTTTTTAATGAAATATTTTTAACAGGGTTTGAAGCAATTTGCTGTGCGCTAATTTTCCCGTAAGCAAAAACAATTGCAAATAGAAATAAGGTTAATCTGTGTATCATTTTATATTATTTAAAGTTATATAATGACACAAACATATATTTATAATTTATCAGCTTAAAAAACATGTGCTAAATCCCTCTTTTTTTGTGATGGATATAAATGTTATAAAAAAAATCAATTTAGTGGTGATTTAATGGGTGGTAACGTAAAAGTGTTTTATCTTTTAGTTTGTCGAAGTTAACAAAAAAAGAGAATGCAAGTTTATCTACATTCCCCATAAACTAACAATTCTGTTAACGCTTACGTCAACCTACCGCTCATATTGGGCAGTGCCTGCCACACGAATGCTTAGTTGTTAGAGTGCGTTTTTATTCTTTTATTAGGTGATTTATATCTACCCCAAAATTTATACTTTGTAAGTGATGTCAATACAAAAAAACGTTCAAATATTTTAAATCTCATTAGCCAGTGCATTAATCTATACCCAATAAATAAGAAAGGGAAAATTGCTAACGAAACTATCAAAGTTTTGATAGTTTCATTTTGTAACCATTGCCAATTTTCAAAATTAGGATAATTTAAAAGCCGACTAATAACATATCCAACAAAAAAAGATGTGAAAAACCACAGAACAATAATAAATCCGTGTGCAGTTTCAATCGCTTTTTGTGGACAATTATTCATACATTTCATACAACTTTCACATTTGTAAGTCCAAAACATTCTACTGTCAACTTGTTTTATTGCTTGCACAGGACAGGTCTTTTCACATAAACCGCACATATCACAATCAGAAGATGCTATAAAGGATTTAGCAAAAAAGTATTTTCCAAACAAAATGTATAAAATAGATATAGGTGATATTATAATATCTTGAATAATATCAAATAAAGCTTTATAGTTTCGTTTGTTATTAATTATTTCTTTTGCAAATTGTCTTACCTTTGGTTCTACACGTTTATATATTAATTCAGTCCCTATTTTTTTTATTGCAGGATGCAAGGATATCCAATTAGATGGTAAATCAACAGGCAATAAACCAACTATTTTATAATCTTTTCGGATAAGAATAATTGAAGACCAATAATGCAATACACCACTCAAACCACCAATTGTTTTATTCCAAATTCTTATACCGGCACGTGTATTCATAATAAATGCACTACAATTATTTGATTTAGGGAATTTTTTGATGAATTTTCTCATAATTGTAGGAAAATGAAACCCGTGAGTTGGTGAGATGAAACCAATTAATGTATTTTTTGCAGGTCTTGGAATTTTTTGATTATTAATTTTAGCAATGTTGAATATTTCAACTTCAACTCCTATTTTTTTAGCTTCATCACTTACCCATAATGCAGTGTTTTCAGCATTACCAGTACCAGAAAAATAGTAAATTATAACCTTTTCAAACTTCATTATATTCTCCAAATATTTCTATTGTTCTAAATGCACTCTAACGTAAAAGTGTTTTATCCTTTCGTTTGTTGAAGTTAACAAAAAAATGAGAATTCAGGTTTGTTTCCATTCTTTTTTCTTATAAGGATACTGACAGATAGAGTATAAAACATAATTGAATAATGCCGTTGAGCCTATGGGTATTCTATCGGTCTCTCTTGTGCATTGGAGGTGGCAAGCTCACCAGAATTTTTCCTGCAGTTTCTCTTAATTGCCTGATTGATATAATGGCAAACTATACTGCGAAACAAAGCGCTGATTACCTTTTTAGGAGCAAAAAAGTTATTTCTGCAAGGGATACATTCCATTTGATCATCAGATAAACCTCCAGAGGGGATGATCATATGAATGTGTGGGTGCTGATTGAGTGTTTGTGTCTATGTGTGTAAAACTGCAACCGCAGTTGAACGCATTAAACGATTAACAGGTTTTGATATTGGGAAATGCCCTAAATGCAAAAACGGGAGAATGCATATATAATAAGGGAGCTCCCTCGAATTCGTTCGCCTAGCAGACCTGTTCGACAATTGATTAATGCCTTTTTACAATAATCTGAATCACCCAGTTTCAAATCATCATTCTCATGAAGACTATATTTATACTGCTTCATTTCTTGTAATTTAAGGCTGTAAATGTAAAATTTGCTAATTAACGAGCATTATACAAGAAGACATATCCAACAAACAGACTTTAACTCACCTTCGAGAGTCATCAGAAAAGTTTGTAGAGTGAAGGTTTTATCAAATTTTCATTAATTTTTTTAATCTTCCATTATAAGATTGCCAATAGTTTCTTTTAATCCTTTCGTTTAAGAAAGATGAATTTACCATCTTTTCTACTAACCCAGACTGGGTTTGCATAGTAGTAATTATATCATTATACACCTTTTCAATTATACCCGCTTGCTTTGCAAGTGTTATAAATTGATTTCTTATTTTCCCTTGACCTAGTTTTTTCGGCAAAAGTCCATCTTCCAATGCAAAGTCTTTATCTTCAATATGAATACGACTATTTAATAAATCGTAGGCAGGACTTAATCGATAATCTCCCATAGGAGTTTCAAGTAATGAAAAGTTTTTGAAATGGGCATCTCCATTTGAAAAAAGATAGTTAAATACAAGAATCTTAAAAAGTTTAGGGGCTTCAATAATATAGGCAGGAACATAGGTTTTCATTAACTGAAATAATTCTAAATAATCACCCAAATATTTATAATGTTCTCCATGAGTTTGCGGTGTTCTTTCTGCCAAAGAGGCAAAATCCTCTTGAGCTATTTTGGAGTCATCTTTATTAATGTCAAAACGCTTAGTAATATATGCAGAAGCTCCATTTCTAAAAAAGATAAGTGCATTATTTGCGGTATCAATACCATAAACCTGCCTAGCTATTTGCATAGTTAAATGCTCATTAGCTGGCATTTGGTCTGGATTATTTCCAGAACTTGGGATAGGCTTTAAAATATATTCTCCCTGTTCTCCTTCATCAATAAGTCTTAACTTATTTTTTTCAAGTAGGACTGAAAATTTTTCCTGAACACCAGAAATGGACATATGTTTTCGATTTTCCTCAAACAATTCATCTGTTTCAGGATTGGAAATAGGTGAATCATAAGGTAAAACATGATGCACCTTTTTACCTTTAAATAGTTTATTTTGACATGTCTTACTGTAGGTGTTAAATCCTTCTGCAAGTGTTCCTGGGCAATATTTTATTTCTGGGAATGTCATTTTCTCATATTTTAGAGACTTTTACTGCACCTATACTATCATTTTTTGCAGTAGTCATTAATAGTCCAAAATAATCACTTTTATCAATTCGGTTATATTTACAAACTACTTGTTTGTTCGAACCTTCTGGTAGCATATTGTAAAAAAATGGGAACATATATTGTGAATGATATTCTTGTTTTGTTTTAGGCAAAGTAAGGCTAATACTCGGGTTCTTACTATTTACCATCCATGTATCATTATAGCGGAATGTAAATGAACCATCATCGTGTTGGGTTAACATACCAGCTTCTTCGTCCTTGAATAATATAATTGCTTGTCTCATTCGTTAGTTGATACATCTTTAATTTTTAGACAAATTTTCATTCCCAATACGTTAGCTAATTTATGTATTGTTAGTAATGTAGGGTTCCCTTTTCCACTTTCAAATTGTTTTAAGGTTCTCAAACCAACGCCAGATAATTCTGCCAAAGTTTCTTGTGTTACCTGCATTATTTTTCTACGTTCTTTAATTGTTTTAATTAATCCTTCAAAGTGCGTCATAAAGCTCTTTTTTATGCAAATATACAATAATCTTATATAAATACAAAGTAAAGAGTATTATATAGCACTTAATACTGTTGTTTAAATTTTATTGTATTTGATTCTGAAATGAAGTGCACTGTAATGCACTTTATATTATCAGATTCTATCTTTCTCCTGCGTTGGTGGTAACGGCTGATGTATGTGGTGTTGGGTATTTCAAAGCACTTCACTTTCAAACCACTGACATGTTTATTAGTGGTTTTTACGTTTCAATTTACGATGAACATTAGCTTGTCTTAAATCCAATAAGGAAGCTCTCATTTATTTGAGTCTAGCCTTATTTAAAAATCGGACAAAGGTGTTGTTGGTGACACTGATACCTGATGAACCGCCGTATACAGCCTGTCCCGATATTCGGGAAGACCCGCTTGGTTTATGCTGAGCTTGCGAAGTCTTTAGTGGTGTGAGAGGTGGTTGCTGAGCTTGTCGAAGTATTCTCCGCTAGGCTAATGGTCTAGCGGCAGCCTCGATTATGGGCTGGGCTTCGTTTATTGCGAAGCAGGGGTTTAATACCCCGCAGCTTGCTGCGTATTGTGGAAGGAAAAATCCACTAAAATACCCCGCTTGAGCGAAGCGAAAGGCGAGCCTAAGCGAGATAGCTTGCTACGGGGATTTTTATTTCCAATCGTTTAAGTATATTTCTTTTTAATTATTCAAAAGTACTTGAATTTATTGAACTACTTATTTTTTTTGCAATTGATTCATCTTTTAGTCCATTTATTAAAGCAATTCCACTTTTTATTGCGAAGCAGGGGTTTAATACCCCGCAGCTTGCTGCGTATTGTGGAAGGAAAAATCCACTAAAATACCCCGCTTGAGCGAAGCGAAAGGCGAGC
>JADGEF010000032.1:30460-31913 GCA_016744515.1 Marinifilaceae bacterium
CTAAGCGAGATAGCTTGCTACGGGGATTTTTATTCGAAAAGAATTCCTCGCAGCTTGCTGCGGGGAGATTCATTTGACTTTATTGTACAAATAGTTAATAAACCAATTGGGAATAGTTTTAACGAAAGTCTGAACTTTCTTTCCGTAATCAATTTGAGCAACCATTTTATAATATGTCCCAGAATTATCAAATAGATATGCTCTTGTACTCAATTTTACTGCATCGTACATTAAATCTAATGATTTATAATATCTTTTTCTAATTTTTTCTTCTGGAACAGGATGACCTTTTTGAGCAACTCGAATATTCACTCTATTTACATTAATGTCTGGGTCATCTGTAGTTAGGAAATAAAAATACACTCTATAGCCATAATTTTTTGCACTTCTTATTATTTCTAATTTTGAAGAATGCGAAAAAACAGTTTCAAAAGAAAAACTTTTCCCTTTTAGCATTAGCTGATTTCTAATGAATCCTGCAATGTCAGCAGCAATATATGAATTATAGTCTCCCGAATAGTGAATGTTATTTTTTTCTATTTTAAACTCGTTATGAAGCTTTGAATTATTTAGTATCTCTTGAGACATACCAAATTCGGATAAATATGCTCTAAGTGTATCTGTTTTTGATGTAAACTCATATTTGTAAAGAGAAAGAGAATTTCTATGCTTTAGATTCTTCTCTATTTCATCTGCATTAACAAAAACTCCAATTGGGTATTTTTTACGAAGGTTTTCAGCTAATGTAGATTTCCCAGAACCGTTAGGTCCTGCAAATATTCTTAGTCGTTTTTTTTTAGGGTTAGTCAAGTGAGAAGGTTTCAGGAATAATTACATTTTGTTGTTCAATTTCTCTAACAAATTCACTTCTACCATCAGGATGTAGTCTAAAAATAGAACCATCCTCCTCATAAAGAACAGGAATATCTGTGTCTTTTGCTTTTTCAAGTGCTTTTAGAGAAGCACCAATAGCTGCACCAGCTATTAATGATGCTAAAGCACCTTTACTTTTTCCAGTAAACAATGCACCAAGAGCTGCTCCAATTATGCCTCCAGCAATAGCATTCTTTATAATATCATTATTTTCAGCCATACTACAAAAATACAAAAAAAATATTAAATGTTTTTTAATGATTACATATCATTTGTCGGCATTTTCGAAGAGATAAAATGTAGTATCGAAATTCTATTTTTAGCCTTGTGTATAATAGCTCGAAACATAGAGCATTGGGTATTTTGAAACACTTAACTTGTCAAACCACTATGTACTTATATTAAGACTTGTTCTGTCTGATCTGTCATCTTTTTGATACAGAGAATTGCACACGCCAATATTGGATACAATGTAGTCGCTTATTAGATTCCTTTTAGACGTCCAAGTAGGATGAAAAAAAGCCAATCAACATTTTAGTGACATTTTCACGATACCCCAGAGACAAGAAGAAAGAAGATA
>JADGEF010000033.1:0-6705 GCA_016744515.1 Marinifilaceae bacterium
AAGAGCTTTGAATTTTTCTGCCGCCTCCTTTACCTGAGCTTCAGATAAAACGGGAGTTACAATGAAAACGGTCTCGTAATGATTCAACATAATTTAAAAATGTTTAAATAATAAACTAATTATTAATAGTTTTACTAAGCCGCAAAAGTAATCAATCTTTTTTTAATATTCAAATCCCTGTAAAGCTTAAGTTTTCCTAACAACTTCTTTTTTTCTTCAGATTCCAAGTTTTTTTTTGAGCCTAGTTTATTTTTTATTAAATTGTATAGTGAACTTAATGATGTAATACTTAGTTGTTATATCTACAAAGAAACTTAAATTTCGTTATTAACACACTGCTTGTTAAAATACTAATGATTCCATTATTCTTAGTTGTAATGGTAATTGGATTTGAATATAAACCTTTTATAAATCGACACATATGAAAGACAGGATTATAACTTTAGCAACTTACAGCTTTTCTAGAGCTCAATTATTGCAAGGCTGTTTAAAGTCAGCAGGGGTTGAATGTTTCTTGAAAAACATCAACTTATTACAGTCAGCTATTGGTGGTGGCGTAAAAGTAAGAATTCGCGAAGAAGATTTAATTAAAGCTTTAATGGTGATTGAGGACTTTAAGCTGACTTATGTAGAAAAAGAAGAAGACAAAGAAGTTCATGCTTCTGTAATGGAATTAAATCGTATTATGGTTCCTGTTGATTTTTCTGATTCTACGCCTCGTATTTGTGATTACGCTTACAATTTGGCTGTAAAATTTCATGCTGATATTCTTCTATTTCATACCTATTTTGCTTCGGCAATCGAAACGGTTCCATTTTCTGATAGTTATACTTATAATGCCACTGTAGTTGAGGTTTTGGCTGAAGTTGAAAAAAATGCAAGAAAGAAGATTGAAGAATTAAAAGATTATTTGACTGCCAAAGTTGAAAAGGATAAGATTGATGGTGTTGAAATTGATATCGCCTTGTCTGGCGGTATTGCTAGTTCTGAAATCATTAGTATGACCAAGTCGTATAAGCCTGATTTGTTAGTAATGGGGTCTAGAGGCGAAACTGCTGGAACATCCAATTTACTCGGCTCAGTCGTGTCGTCTATAATTGATAATATTGAAGAGCCAATGCTGATCTTATCAGATAGGGGAGAAAATCCTGATTTGGATGAGATGAAAGAGGTGATGTATGCTACTGATTTTGACAAAGCTGATTTTAAGGCTATTGCTACTCTAAAATATATTACTGAGCCTTTCTTTATGAATATTCATTGTGTGCATTTCGAAAAGAACGATAGTGAGGAACATCCTTTAGAAGAGCATAGAATGGGAATCCTAAGGAAATATTTAAAGCGTTCACTCGGAGACGATACGGTTCATTGTCAGGTATGTGTTATGGAAGATAAAATGAAAGCGATTGAAACCTATGTGAATGAAAATAATATTGGTATGATTGCTATAATGGCTAGAAAACACAATTTATTAGAACGCCTGTTCTTTGGACAAATGTCACGAAAACTATTTGTGAAAACACATATGCCAATTTTGATATTTCACTAGAGTTCGTTAATCCTTTACTTTATGTGTCAATAAAATAAAGCTATCGAAAGATTTATTCTCTCGATAGCTTTTATTTTGATCTTAGAACAAGCCTTCAGTAGAAAGATAACGTTCTCCTGTATCGTAATTGAATGTTAGGATTCTAGCTTGTGCACCAAATTCTTCTTTTTTCTTTGCAATAGCTGCTAGAGATGCTCCTGTCGAAATTCCAGCTAAAATACCTTCTTCCTTGGCTAAAGATCTAACCATGGAGAATGCTTCTTCTTGGCTAACTTTTATAACTCCATCAAGTACCGATTCATTAAGGTTCTCTGGAATAAACCCTGCACCAATTCCTTGAAGTGGATGAGGGCCAGGAGCACCACCACTAATAACAGGAGAGGCTTCTGGTTCAACAGCAAATACCTTTAAATTTGGAAATTTTGCTTTTAGAATTTCTCCAACGCCTGTAATGTGTCCGCCTGTACCAACTCCTGTAACTAGGTAGTCAATGCCATCTGGGAAATCTGTAATGATTTCTTGAGCAGTTGTTTGTCTGTGTATTTCTACGTTTGCTTCATTGTCGAACTGCGATGGCATCCAACTGTTGGGTGTCGCCTGTATAAGCTCTTCAGCTTTATTAATAGCGCCTTTCATTCCTAGCTCGCGAGCTGTTAAAACGAATTCTGCGCCATAAGCCGACATGAGTTTTCTGCGTTCAACCGACATAGATTCTGGCATAACAAGAATTAACTTATAGCCCTTTACGGCTGCAACCATTGCTAAACCTACGCCTGTGTTACCAGATGTTGGCTCAATAATAGTCGCACCTTCTTTAATAATGCCATCTTTTTCTGCTTTTTCTATCATCGAAAGAGCAATTCGATCTTTAATACTTCCTCCAGGATTATTACGTTCCAGTTTAATCCAAGCCTTTGTATTTTGCCCTAATATTTTGTTGATTTTTACAACAGGTGTTTTTCCGATGCCTTCTAAAATATTCTCTAATTTCATGATTGTGTATTTTAAAGTTTGTATATAATAAATTCTATATCTGAAAGTCTATAATATTGTTCTCGTTGATGCTCGATCTGACTTTAATTTTATGTGTGTGATAGACCAAAGAGTTCGAATCGACACTTGAAGTCAGCCATACGTTACCTCCAATTACACTGTTTCTTCCAATAATGGTTTCTCCTCCAAGAATCGTTGCATTTGAATAGATAATCACATTATCTTCAACGGTTGGATGGCGTTTCTTCTTCGCTAAGCTTTTCTTTACTTGTAAGGCGCCAAGTGTAACTCCTTGATAGATTTTCACTTTGTTTTTAATAAGAGCTGTTTCTCCAATAACAACACCTGTTCCGTGATCAATAAAAAATGATTCGCCAATTTTAGCTCCAGGGTGAATATCGATTCCTGTTTTAGAATGTGCATATTCACTCATAAGTCGAGGTATTATTGGTATGTTCTCTAAGTAAAGTTCATGACTTAGTCGATAAACCATAATGGCAAAAAAACCAGGGTAGGAGATAATAACTTCGCCTATGTTACTAGCCGCTGGGTCGAAATCCTGAATAGCCTGAGCATCCAATAGTAAAGCTTTATAGACCTTTGGTAGGTTCATCATAAATTGCTTTGATAAATTATCAATGGGCTTTTTTAGTTCCTCTTTTACAGGTAGCAATAATAGTTTTAGATGTGTTTCTAATTGTACCAAAAGGGCTTCTTGTGCGCAATGACTCTTCGATCGACGTGCGCTAATTGGGAATAAAGCATTCATGGCTTTTTCAACAAAATTTTGACTTAAATCTCTACTAGGAAGGTCTAGTTCATTAATTTCGCGTGAAGCTTGAAGTTCTTCCATAACTTTCGTTAGATAGTTCATTCTGGATTGATTATAAAAGTAAAATGAATAGGAGAATTGAGGGTGCAGAAAATCTGCCCATTTTATATTGAGAGTCTATAAAAAGAATAAAAATCCTACAGAACTAACAACAAGGGGGACAACAGCAGCAACAACAATTCATATTGCTGGTTGAAAAAGAAAAGTTTGATTTGAAAGAAGTCATTAATGTAGATGCATGCACATTCATCTCAAGAGGGATTTGAGGTGTAGAGTATGATGCAATATGACTATTGTGTTCTTTCATTTGGTAATAAATTCTAAGACAAATCTAAAGATTTTTTTGTATAAAATACTTCTATGTCTGAATTATTTCGTTAATGATATATTAAAATGCCTGAAATTGAGAGGATTGGTGATTATATATTTGTTTTGAGAGCCATGGATTTAAATAAACACCAAACAGTTCCACCTTGTTCTAGGTTTAATGTTTGTTGCGAGGTTTCTGTAATTGTGACTAACAGTTTAAAGCCAACATCAACTAAACAATAGGTATGATTACCGTGCTTAATAATTTGTAAAATAGTGCCTTCAAGCTGATTCCGAATGGAGACATCTTCGACCTTGTGTAAAGCAATAGCAATGTCTTCAGGACGAATTGAGACATTTATCTCATCGCCAATTTCAAAATGATTTATTGGAGTACTTCTTTTAATATTAATTTGTCCTTTGTTCGTTTTATTACTTAAGTTGAAACTTTCTTTGCCGATATGTTCAATTTTGAAAGGAATCATATTGGTTAAACCAGATTCTTCCATAATATCAATAAGTAAATCCTTCTCAATCAAATCAAGGTAGTTTCCTTGAGCAAGAATTCTTCCATCCTTAACAAGTAAAAGTTGCTGACTTAAACTGAGTAAATCGGGTAAATCGTGACTTACAACTAAGATAGGTAGCTTAAGTTTTTGGTTGATTTTAATTAGAAATGGAATTATCTGTCTACGAAGTGACGTGTCTAGAGCAGAAAAAGGCTCATCCATAAGGAGTAGGCGAGGAGAAGAAAGAAGGCTTCGTCCTATGGCTACTCGTTGTTTTTCGCCACCCGAAAGCTGTCGAGGTAGTTTGTTTAGTAATAACTCTATTTCTAGTAATTTAACAATTTCATTAAGGCTAAATTGCTGATTGTTTGTTCTTACGTATTTGGTAGCAAAAAGTAAATTTTGACGTACATTCATGTGAGGAAATAATCTTCCTTCCTGAAAGACATATCCGATACGTCTTTTGTGTGATGGCGTGAATTGTTTTGTTTCACTTCTATCAAGAATATTATCACCGATTTGAATCTGACCTTCATCAATCTTTTCTAATCCGGCAATGAGTTGCAATAGGCTAGATTTTCCAGCGCCAGAGGCACCAAAAATACCGGTGATTCCATCTGAGAAATCAGCTTGCATCTCTAGTTGGAAATTATCCTTAGACCATTTTATGTTGATAGAAAGTGCTGTCATGTTTTATTTTTGCGATGATGTAGGTTTTTTACTAATAACTCTGATCCAGCCATGGCAATAAATGAAAAGAGGACTGCAATAATCAATAGACGAAAGGCTGTTGATTCTTGTCCAGGAATTTGAATCGCTGAATATAAAGCTAATGGCAAAGTTTGGGTTTCCCCAGCAATATTGCCTGCAAAGATGATCGTTGCCCCAAATTCACCTAACGAGCGAGCAAAGGCTAGAATAAAACCTGATATAATGCCTGGCAATGCTAATGGCAGAGTAATTCTGAAAAAACTTTGCCAACGATCTGCACCTAATGTTTTAGCAGCTTCTTCGTATGCGGGGTCAATCATTTCAATAGATAACCTCATGCTACGAACACTTAGTGGAAAAGCAACAATCATAGATGCAATGACAGCAGCATAATATGAGAAAGCAATTTTGATTCCTAGAACTTCGTTAAGAAATTGTCCTATGAGTCCATTGCGACCTAGCAGGAGGAGTAGGATGAACCCAGTGGCCACAGGAGGGAGGACTAAGGGTAAATTTATAAAGCCTTCCAATAGGAACTTGGCTCTAAAATGACGCCTTGCTAAAAACCAACCTGTGAATATGGCAAATGGTAGACATAGCAAAGCACTCCAAAAAGCAACTTGGAGTGATAGAGAAATGGCTTCCCATTCTATGGTGGTCAATTCTAAAAAATTAGTCATGGATAATAAATGCATAATCTTTCCAAATTCGTTTGGATTTAGCTTGTTTCAGAAATTTCTGAAAATCAAGAACCTTAGAATTGTGATTTGTACGATGTGCTGAATAATAGAGGATTGGAGAAGAACTTGATTCTTCAAACTCATATATGCAGCGAATTTTCTTTGATTTTTTAGCATCCGAAAGATAAATAATTCCCAAGTCAACTTCACCCATTTCTACCATAAGTAGTGTTTCTCTTGCATTCTTACAGGGTAATATTCTAGTTTTAAGCGTTTCCCATAGCTTGTAGTGCTCAAGAATCTCTTTAGCATACTTCCCAGCAGGAACATGGTTTGGATCGCCAATAGCAATACGACCTTCGAAAAGCGAGTTTATTTCTTTAGGTTTGAAATTATCAAGCTTGTTTAGTTGACTTCCCTCAGGAACGATCAGTGCCATTCTGTTTTGAGCTAACTCAAGCTTTGATGAAGCTAAAAGCAATTCTTTGTTTGATATATAATCAACCCAGTCTTGGTTTGCAGAAAAAAAGAAATCGACCTCGGCTCCTTGCTCTATTTGTCGAGCTAGCAAGCCTGATGAGGCAAAATTAAGACTCAGTTTCACACCCGTTTCTTTTTGATATATCTCAGCTGTTTTTGTTAAAACGTCGTTCAGGCTGGCTGCAGCAAATATATTGAGTTTATCTGTTTTCTTTTCAGTTTGGCAAGCAAACAGAAATAGACTTAAGAATAGCGCAAAATTTATTGCAAGAACTCGGGTTGTATTCATAGCTCTAAGATAGTTTTTTTATAGAATAATTGACTATCTCCCTAAAATGGCGGAATTGATTTCTGTAAGTTAATATTCCCAAATATTTCAGGATATTTATGAGTGAGGATAATAGGAAAAAAAGGATTGTTTTTATGAGTATGAATAAGCAAAAATCCTCCTAATTTCTCCTAACTATGTTAGAAGTATTACTTAAATTCGAGTATAAAAAAACGCCACATTCAAAATGTGGCGTTTTTTGTGGGTTAAGAATTGTATTTTTAAATAAAGTATCGACTAGAATGAATAAGCAATTTCCAATTCAATTTGATTCATCTTAATCTCAATAGTTTGTGCTGGATCCATAGAATTAC
>JADGEF010000033.1:6805-31839 GCA_016744515.1 Marinifilaceae bacterium
GTATTTTTAAATAAAGTATCGACTAGAATGAATAAGCAATTTCCAATTCAATTTGATTCATCTTAATCTCAATAGTTTGTGCTGGATCCATAGAATTACCACCTTTTACAGAATTCTCAAGAGCATAAACAAAAGCAAAGTGTAATGTATTTCCTTTATCACTTAATACTTTTGAACAACCAAAAGTAATATGGTCTTGAACAACACCGGGAGCTAAAATATTAAAAAGTACTTCTGATTTCTTAATCGGTTGGTCACAATGTGAGTAACCTGCTCTTAATGTCCATGTATCGATTCCTGCATACTCGGCACCAACCTTAATAACGTTGATATCTTCCCAACCAAAACCAGCTCCTTTGTCAGAACCAAGTGGTGTAAAGTTAGGGTTTGGAGTATAATTCATCATATCACTTGGATCACCACCAGTAAAGAATGCTGGTACCGAAGTCATAGGGTTCATAGGATTAGATACAGAAGCGATATCTTTGTAATTGATGTGTTTGAAATCTGCTGCAAATACCCAGTCCTCATTAGCTTCGTAAGCTAAACCAACAGTCCATGTTGATGGGATGTTAAAATCACCTTGCTCAGCAAAAAGGCCAGCATAATCATCAAACTCACTCATATAAACCATAGTCTGGTAACTAGCACCAATACTTAGTTTCTCTGACAGTTGACCTAAGTATCCCAATTTGAAACCCATACCAAAAGTACTGTCATGACCATTGTCAGTCAATTTTGTTGGAGCTGTAGACATTCCACTATCACCAAACTTTTTAAGTCCTTTAGCTTCAAAATATTGATAAGCTGCAATAGCAGTTACACCAAAGCTGTGCTTCTCACTTACTTGATATGCATAACTCAAGTTCAAAAACATTTGTCCTAGATCTACACCTGTTTTACCAGGACTATGAAATGTACCATCTGATCCAGCTGGAGCATAATCTGTATTCATACCACCATTACCATACATGGCTACAGAAAAACTGCTTTTATCATTAAGCATCCAGTTGGCACCGAAGTTAGGTATGAAAAATATTTTACTATCACTTTCAACGGTTCCAGGAGCTAACCCAAAAGCAGGTTTTCCAGATGGAGCACCAGTTACAGTATACTCACGATTAGGGTTAAACATGTTAACACCAAATTGATATTGGCCACCAAGTTTTACTAAAGAAGCAGGGTTACCATTAATTAGCGAGTTTTTGTACCATGCGATACCTGCTCCAGCCATACCTTTATTTTGCGTTCCATACGCAAGGCTAAAATAGCCATCAGTTGCACTTGCCGTTTGGCTTGTAATAAGTCCAGCTAAAATTAGGGAGGCTGAGACTAGTAGTTTAGATGTCATCTTCATAGGTCAATAATATTTGATAGTTTAGTATTTATTGTACATGCAAAATAGTAACTATAAATCTATGCAGATATGTCACACACCACATGTTTATATATCGAGATTACTGTATGTTTCTGTAAGATCTTGATTGTTAGAGATGTATTGGTGCTGATTTTTTTTTGAAATGATCTAATACTTATTTGGTACAAATAAGATTATTTTTTTGAGAATAAATATTCTGTTAGAAAGTTTAATTTATTACTTTTCTGTAATGCTTGTGAATGTTGCTTTACGTTGAATTTTACCTGTCGATGTTCGTTTAAATTTCGAAATGGTGAAAATGTCACGTGGACTCTGGAAGTTTTCTAAATAAGGCTTGATTTCAGCAAGAATCTTCTTTTTTTGCTCTTCAGAATGATCGTTTGACTCAACTAAAAGAATCATTTTTTCACCTAAATATTCATCAGGAATACCCATTAGGAAAAATGCTTGGTTAATGTACAGACTAAGTTTCTTTTCAATTTGCTCAGGGAACAATTTTATCCCTCCAGAATTGATGACATGATCGAATCGTCCCAACCATTCAAATTCTGTAGAGGAATATAGGTTAACGATATCATTAGTAATAATTTCTTTTCTTAGTAGCTTCTGAGCCTTAATTTTTAAACAATCTCTATCGTCAAGAGTAAATGTAATACCATTTAAAGCTTTGTAGATATTTGATTTGTTAGAGCCATTCAAAGTCTTTATTGCAATGTGTGAAAGGGTTTCTGTCATACCAAAGCTGGAGAAGAAATTGCAATTGATATCACCAAGTTTATTTTCTAAGTTTTTGTCAACAACTCCACCACCAATCAGTATGGTTTTAATTTTTCCAAGTTGATTCTTATTATGTATACTGTTTGAGACTTGTAGTGGGATCATTGCTGCAAAGTCAATATTTGAATTAAGCTCATTCAATGGATGTCCATCTGGCTTAACACAAATCAAATTCATTTGCCAAACTATTGCGCGGACAATCATCATTTTACCAGCAATAAATTGTGGGGAAAGACAGAGTAGAGCATTATCTTCTTTTTTGAATTTGAAGAATTCACCCGTCATTTTTGCAGACTCAATCATTTTGGCTTTTTCAAGTAAAATATTTTTAGGCGTGCCTGTGGAACCTGATGTTTTGGCTTTTACTTGCTTATTATCATCTAACCATTCTTGAATAAAGACATAGATATCCAATTGCCATTGTTCTGTTGATGTCTTAATTTCATCCTGACAAAGTGTAACAAGATTATTTGTATTTAGTTGTGAAAAATTAAGCTCCAAACTTTTCATTTATATCCCATTTTTTAGATTGACTGTAGATTAGAAATCCACTAGATACTTCAAGCGGAGATTCTATATTATTGGTGAAGAGCTGCCCAGTACCTAATCCCTGTGGCATAGGGTTATTTAATGTGTAAGCCCATTGAGCAATAGCGTTTAATCCAATATTCGATTCAAGTGCTGAGGTTGTCCACCATGGAATATGAGCATCATTTGCAATGTCTATCCATTCTTGGCTTCCTTTGAAACCACCAACTAAACTTGGCTTTAAAATGATGGATTGAGGCTGAATCGACTTAATGAGTTGGACTTTATCTTCAATCTTGTAAATACTTATTAGTTCTTCGTCAAGAGCGATAGGGAGCGGTGTTTCTCTGCAAAGCTTTGCCATCTCTTCCCAATTGCCTGCCTTAATAGGTTGTTCAATTGAATGAATATTGAATTTAGCAAGTGTCTTTAATTTATCCATTGCTTCATCTGGATGAAAAGCACCATTTGCATCGACTCTGATTTCTATCTGCTTGGCAGAAAATTTCTCTCGTATTGATTTAAGGATCTCAATTTCTTCATCAAAGTTAATAGCTCCAATCTTTAGCTTGATACAATTATAACCTGTATCAATTTTTTCTTGTACTTGCTCTTGCATATAGGCTTTATCGCCCATCCAAACTAAACCATTGATGGGGATTTTTGCTTCTGTCGTAGTAAAATTTGAATTAAATAGAAGACGTTTTCCTCCATTTATTAGATCTTTTAATGCCATTTCAAATCCAAAATAGATAGATGGCCATTCTATTAAATCATCCTTAAAATAGGTCTCAATTTGATTAATGTTTTCACAGACCTCTTGAATCTTCTCTTCGTAATTTTCTCTATCATCAGGACTTAAACCCCTAATAATTGAACATTCTCCAATTCCCTTTATATCGAGATTTTTATTATCCCATACTCGAACAAACCAAGCCTCTTTTTTTGTTAGAATACCACGAGACGTACCACTTGGTCGTTTAAAATCTAAAGGGTAATATTGAAAATCGGCTACAAGCATGAATCAGAAAAATGTAAGTTTTATAAAAAGGTACCAATGCCAAAACTAAGACTGAAAAAGAAACATGAAAGTGCTAGCTTTTTTAATTCTGGATCTAAATCGCGAGGATTTTTATTGGCTATTACTATGCTAATATTACGCAAAATCAATGGGAAACTCAACACGTAAATAAACTGATATATAGAAGCGTTGTTGAGTAGGCTATAGATAATTGCAAATAACATTGCAGAAGATAAAATGATAAGATGATAGTTTTTAGCAGCCTTAGAGCCAATTTTCACAACAAGCGTTCTTTTTCCCGTTTGAGAATCATTCTCTATATCACGCATATTATTTAAGTTGAGTACACCTGCACTTAATAGGCCAACTGATGCGGCAGGAAACAGAATGCTCCAGTTCAAATAGCCAGTGTGGAGGAAATAGGAACCTATAACACCAACTAATCCAAAAAAGAGGAATACAAAAAAATCGCCGAAGCCCATATAGCCATATGGATTTTTCCCGATGGTATAATTGATAGCTGCAAGTATGGCAAGAACACCTATTGCAAAAATAACTAAAGCTTGTTGAAGTGTAATGATTTGTGAAGCTTCGTATATTAATATAGAACCACTTATCAATGAAAGTATAATAAAAACAAAAAGCATGTTCTTCATTTCTTTCTTACTGATAGTACCATTTTGAACAGCTCTCTCTGGACCAACTCGATTATCATTATCAGCTCCTGAAATTGAATCTCCTAGGTCGTTAGCCAAATTTGAGAGTATCTGTAGAAATAGGGTAGTTGTTATGGCTAGTATAAATATATAAGAGTTGAATTTATCTTCGGATGCAGCAATTAAACTTCCTAGAATAATACTAGAGAGTGCTAATGGAAGGGTTCTTAATCTAAAGGCATGAATCCATGCTTTTGTTTTACTCATAATCAAGTTGTTTTTTGAAACACAAATTTAACCAATTTAAAAGAATGCTTTAAGTTAATTATGGGCAAATTTCAACAAAACTTTTAAATGCCTCATGTAAAAGATCTTGTTCTAATATGTATTATTTCGTAACTTTTATTTCACACAAGATATTTTCTCACGTTTATTCGCTATTAGTTGGAGATAATCACATTTATAAATATTAGTAATAATGAAAATATTCAGAAATTTTAAAGAGATCATAGACTTTGCAATTGAAAGTGAAATGGATGAAATCCAATTTTATTCCGAATTAGCCGAAACAATGGAACGTAAAAATGTGAAGCAGTTGTTTCGGAGCATTGTTCTCGAAAAAACAGCTAGAACGCTTCAATTAGAGAATATGAAGGAGCTTGGTGTCTTATTAGATATAGAGAGTGTTCATGATTTGAAAATTGCGGGAACTTTTTCAGATATTGATTATACTAAAACTAATTTGTCTTATCAGGAAGCCCTTATAATGGCTATGAATAAAGAAAAGGAGAAGTTTATTCTTTATCAAGAATTGGCCGATTGTACGAATGATACTAAGTGTAAACAGACTTTTTTGTGTTTGGCTAATCAGGAAGCACGTCAAAAATTAAAATTAGAGATTGAATATGATGAGTTTATTCTACATGATAATTAGGATGTCTCGTTTGATTAAGATTTGAATCGTTGTCAACGAATAACAGATGTTATGGAAAAATATAATAGTATAGACGAGGTTTTAAATTTTGCTATAGAGCAAGAGCAAAGTGAAGTTGATTTTTATAACGAACTGGCTGATAAAATGAGTCTGCCAAAAGTTGAACAATTGTTTAGGGATATTGCTATCGAAAAGCAAAATCATATATTAAAATTGGAGGCTATTCGGATAAGTGGGAATTTTGATCACAATTCCTATGATCAGATAAAGGAGCTGAAAACAGACCATTATATTGCAGATGTTGATTATTCAAATGAAGATCCTAATTTTCATGATGCCTTAATCATGGCAATGGAGAAAGAAAAGGCAACATTTATGTTTTATTGGGATATAGCAGAACGAGTAACATCGCCAGATCTTCAGGACTTATTTTATATGCTTGCTTTACATGAAGCTAAGCAGAAAGTTAAAATGGAGATTCAATTTGATCGAGATAGTAAAGAACTACTTGAGGAAGATTAAGATTTTGTTTCCGAATATTGAAAAGCCCACTTTAAGTGAGGCTTTTTTTCTGTTTATGGTTCTTACTTCAACATAAAATTATTAATTTTAGAAACTGTTTAAATTTGTTTTTAGAATTTATTATCGATAAAAATGAAGCGTAATAAGGCAAATTTTATGCGTACTGGAGCGTAGCGGAAATAGTGAACACTTTTCTGTTTTATTTGTGAACCATAGTGGTTCTGTTTGAATGGAATTTAACGCAGTTAGGCTTACTTCATATAAAAAAACGGAAGGATAAATTTTGAACAGCTTCTTAGCATTCTACTCAATAAACATCAATATATATGCGCTTAAAATCCATAAGCATTATTAGTTTTTTATTTGTTTTAATTAATTCATTCTCTGCTGTTGGCCAGATTTCTCATGGAGGTTCTCCTTATTTTAAATCGACTGCAAGCCAAATGAAGTTTGAGACAATTTTGATGTCTGTTGAGAATATTCGCAATATTAAATCTGAACGTTTTGTTGAGAAAAAATCAAGATTGAAACATGCCAAGTTTGCGCATCAATTTGTGCTTGATAAATCTATTGATGACTCAGGGGAGTGGACTACGATTCCAAGTGGGCAGCGAGTATGGAATTTGGCGATTACTTCTCCGGGTGCTTATTCGCTTAGCTTAGTTTTTGAGAAGTATCATTTACCTAAAGGAGGACAGTTGTTTGTTTACAATTATACCGATGATAGGGTTTTAGGTGCTTATACCGAAAAGAATAATAAATCTTCGAAACGATTTGCGATTGAGCCTATAGCAGGTGAAGATCTTATAATTGAATACATAGAACCCTTAAATCCGGAGTTTAAAGCAGAACTTAAATTGGGGAAAGTGTATCATGATTATAAAAATATATTTAAGTTTTTAGGCTCTAAAAGTTCATCTATAAAAGCAACATCTGGTAAGTGTAATGTAAATATAAATTGTCCTGAAGGCTTGAATTGGCAAGTCGAGAAGCGAGCTGTTTGTCATATCACATATAATGGTTTTATTGCATCAGGTACTTTAATGAACAATACGAAGAAAGATGGCAAACCTTATATTTTAACTGCTCACCATGTTATTAATGAAGAATCGATAGCTGAAGAAGCAATCTTTTATTTTAACTATGAAGCTGAAACTTGTGAAGGAACTACTGGTTCCAGGAGCCAATCTATATCTGGGTCGAATTTAAGAGCAACTACAAACCACTTAGATTTCTCTCTTTTGGAGATGAGTTCTATTCCGCCATCAATTTACCAACCTTACTATGCTGGTTGGGACAGATCAGGCGATGTGCCTAGCCAAACGGTATGTATTCATCATCCCAACGGTGATGTTAAAAAGATCTCTATGGATAGTGATGCTCCTCTTACGGGTAGCTACTCAGACTCAGATTACACTTTTGATGATAATACACATTGGCATATTGAGACTTGGGAATTGGGAACAACTGAGGGCGGTTCATCTGGTTCGCCGATATTTGATACAAATCATAGGGTAGTTGGTGATTTAACTGGTGGTGATGCCAACTGTACGTCCTCAGTAGACGATTATTTTGCGAAATTTTCTTCAAGTTGGGATACTTATCCTGCAAAGGAAAATCAACTTAAATTTTGGTTAGATCCGGAGAATACTGGAATTGTATTTTTAGATGGTTATAATCCATCAATTCAGGTTGATAAGAGTATTGCTTGTGTGGAATCAGACGTTGAAATATCTTTTTCATTTGTAATGGACTACGATACATTTTCTTGGAATTTTGGATCAGATGCAAATCCATCTACAGCTACAACTAAAGGGCCACATTCTGTTCAATATTCAACATCTGGAGTGAAGCCTATTAGTTTAACCTACACAAAGGATGGTATAAGTGGGAACGAATTTTCTAGTCTGGTTGTTGTTGATGACACAGAACCTAACTTTAGTTATTTGTTTAAGCAAAAAAGTTTTGATTTTAGAGATGCATCTAAAAATGCAGAGTCATATCTATGGAATTTTGGTGATGGTGACTCATCAGAATCGATGAATCCAAGTCATGTTTACAAAAAATCAGGGAAGTATCAAGTGAGCTTAACAACCAGTAATGCGTGTGGTGATAAAAATCTAATACAAACAGTAAATACAAGTTATGATTCTGAGTTAGAGGTTTACCCTAATCCGAGTAAGAATGTGAAAACTCGTATTGATTTAAATGCAGTTTTATTTAATCGAATTGATTGGCGGGTTTATGATACTAGAGGGGTTCAGTGTTTAAGCGGTTTTGTTTCTCAATATAGTTCATTTATCGATCTAGATTTAAGACCTTTCCCATCTGGTCTGTATATACTTAAAATGGATATTGATGGTTCAATTGTAAAGAGGAAAATTACGATATTAAAGTAGAAATTTAGGCAGGTATTCATTAGAGAAACACCTGTCTTTTGATATCTTATAAATGGTTTATTAGATCAGTAGCTTCACTAATAATTGCTTTTGCTCCATTGGCTTTTAATTCTTCTGCACTTCGGAATCCCCATAATACGCCAACACCAGTCATTCCTGCATTTTTTGCTGTTTCCATATCTACACCAGAATCACCTACAAATATTATTTCGCTAGGAGATAATCCCATTTTTTCAGCTGCCAGTAATGCGCCTTGAGGATTCGGTTTTCTTTCAACAGTAGAACTAATACCAGTTACAAATGCAACATCCCATTTAGCTAGAAGGACTTTTACAACCTTTTGGGTTAAGTCATCAAGCTTGTTTGAGAAGACAGCAATCTTAATTTCTTTTTCTTGAAGTTGATCAAGAAGATTTGCAACACCAGGGAATAGTTTGGTCTTATTAATACAGTTTTCGCTATAAACCTCGAGCATTCTATTTAGGTTTCTAGTATAGGTTTCGCCTGATCTTAAATCTTCAGGTAAGGCTCTTTCTACTAACTTTCTTATGCCGTTCCCAGCAAACTGTTTATATGCATCTATCTCGTGAACAGGTATGTTCTGTTCTTTTAGAACAAAGTTCATCGATTCTGCAATGTCAATAACAGAATCGGCAAGTGTGCCATCTAAATCGAATACAATTCCTTTTATATTCATCTTATGTATATGTGTGTAAGGAGTTTTTAAAGTTTTGTAAATATCGTGATGATGATTTTATTTGCAAAGGATTGCTGATGAAATTTCGATTGGATTAATAAAATAATTGATTTTCACTTTTTAAATGAAAATTTGAAGTTTTATAAGTATTACCACTGATAAGGAATGTATAAATTGCGTGATATCTATCAAATGAAATAAAGCTGACTCATGTCGAAGGAAATATATTTAATAAGTGCATGTCTGCTAGGAATCAATTGCAGATATAATGGAACAAGTAGTCGGATTCTGGAGCTTGAAAGGCTGATTGGTTCTGGACGATTAATACCCATTTGCCCTGAGGTTCTGGGTGGTTTAGATACACCTCGTGAGCCATGTGAAATTATTACTCAGACAAATGGCAGTTTAAAAGTGATGAGTCAGAGGGGTTTAGATTGTACCTCTGAATTTCAAAATGGAGCTCAAAAAGTTCTGGAAATGGCAAAGGTTTATCACGTAAAAAAAGTGATTTTAAAAGCGAATAGTCCTTCATGTGGTAGCGGACATATTTACGACGGAACATTTTCACGTAAACTAATTGAAGGAGATGGATTAACATCAAAATTGCTACTTGAAAATGATATTGAGGTTTATAATGAAACGAATTGGGGAAGCGGTGAATTTATTTAATTCTAAGGTTTGTGTTTTACTTTTTTTGTTTAGAAATAGAATCTCTTGTAACTTGGGAATTCATGTTAAAAACAATTAAATACCAAAGATGTCTGATGATT
This sequence comes from Marinifilaceae bacterium, assembly GCA_016744515.1. GTDB lineage: Bacteria > Bacteroidota > Bacteroidia > Bacteroidales > Marinifilaceae > Ancylomarina. Next base: position 16,488 of record JADGEF010000033.1, read on the forward strand.
TATTTAGTTGATTTTATATGTGTTAGCACGATTTATTTCGTTTATTTATATCGATAATCGAAATTCTAGTCAACAACTTGAAATAATCGTATTGTTTTTTATTATTTTCGAAAAATATTTGAGAATCTATTTATGATTTCTCGATAACAAACAAAATACATTAACTAACAGATTTACATATACTATAACAATGGCTAAAATGAAAGCTCTAGTAAAATCCAAAGCGGAAAAAGGCTTGTGGATGGAAGAAGTTGATGTTCCTAAAGTAGGCGTTAACGATGTTCTAGTAAAAATTAGAAAAACTGCTATTTGCGGAACGGATTTACATATTTATAAATGGGATGAATGGGCTCAGAACACCATTAAACCAGGAATGATTATTGGTCATGAGTATGTAGGTGAGGTTGTTGAAATGGGAGCTGGTGTAACTGGCTTTAAAGTAGGTGACCGTGTAACTGGCGAAGGTCATATTGCATGCGGACACTGTAGAAACTGTCGTAGAGGTCGTAAACACGTTTGCGAAAATACAGTTGGTATTGGTGTTAACATCGATGGTATTTTTGCTGAGTATGCTGCTATTCCATCATCGAACTTGATGAAAATGAGCGATCAGATTGAGGACGAATTGTTAGCAATTATGGATCCATTTGGGAATGCGACTCATACAGCTCTTTCTTTCTCGGTAATTGGTGAAGATGTACTTGTTACAGGTGCTGGACTAATTGGTTCTATGGCTGTAGCTATTGCAAAATTTGCTGGTGCGCGTTACGTTGTAGCTACTGAAACGAATCCTTACAGAATTGAATTGGCTAAGAAAATGGGAGCAACTCGTGTTGTGAATCCAATGGAAGAAAGCCTTGATGATGTAATTAAGGAGCTAGGAATGATTGGTTTCGATATAGGTTTGGAATGTTCAGGTGCACCTGCAGCTTTCAACGATATGGTTTCACATATGTATAATTCAGGTAAGATTTCATTATTAGGTATTTTACCATCAGAAACTAAAGTAAATTGGAGCGATATCATTTTCAAAGGTCTTCAGTTGAAAGGTATTTATGGTCGTGAAATGTTCGAAACATGGTACCAAATGGAGCAAATGTTGATGAGTGGATTGGATTTATCTCCAATGATTTCTCACCGATTTGAAGCCGATGATTTCCAAAAAGGTTTCGACATTATGGAACAAGGGAATTGTGGAAAAGTAATTTTGAATTGGGAGTAATTTCAATTTCGATATATTATAAAGCTCAGCGATTCGTTGAGCTTTTTTTATGCATTCACTTTGCATTTCCCTTTAGAATTGCATATAGGAAAACGGAAAATATATAGTTTCTCAATAGGTATAAGTTTCTGTAAATTAAAGTTTAGAGAAGTAGTAAATGGTGTTTGTCAGTTTAATCAATTATTAAACGACTTGCATATTCATATTGCTTTCTTACTTTTATCAGCTGAATATGGACATACACGAACAAGAAATTATTAGAAAATTTAAAAGTGGAGACGAGTCTGGTCTCCGCTTCTTGTTCGATTTATATTATTCTCCTCTTTGTGTTTTTGCCTATAAATATTTCGATTCTTACGAAAAGGCAGAAGATGTTGTTCAAGAAGCTTTCATTACTCTATGGGAAAAGAATAGAATGATAAACTTCACGGGTTCTATCAAGTCTTACCTTTTTAGTATCGTTAGAAATAATTCTATTAAACAGCATATTACACTACAATGAAAAATAGCGAATAATTGATTCAAAATCAGCTATTCGCTATAATTATAATATATGTTGAGTTTAATGTACTTCTAGTTGACCTTTTGAGTCTGCTTTTTTAAGGTTTCTTACTCCTGTTGTGCCACCACCATTAAGAGTTAAATCAATAGGTTTATTGGTTTTCCATGCACCTCGTGTGAAGTCTGGAATTTCAATAGAATTGGATTTATTGGCGATAGACCATTCACTTAAAGGTGTAATACAACTCCAAGATGCTGCATCGTATACATCCATATCCATTGGTAAGCCGTTACGTAAACAGTCAATTAAGCGCCAGTCCATAACGAAATCCATACCGCCATGACCACCAACTTGTTTAGCCATTTTGCCAACTCTACGGATGATTTCAGGTGTGTATTTATCTTCCAATTCTTTCATTTTAGAATCATCAATTACATTGTGTCCAAAGGCAATGTGCTGCTTAGGCCATTTTTGTGCGAAACATTTAGTTCCACTTAACATATGGATTCTTGAGTATGGTCTTGGTGAACTAATATCATGCTGAATCATAATTGTACGCCCCATATTGGTACGAATCATCTGCATATCCATATTTCCTCTCATGTCCCAGCCTACAAATTGCTTAAAGAAAGGATCTTGCTTAGCCATTTCTGCAATACGATTCTTCAATGTAAAATCGTCAGACATCATAGAGGTTAGATAATCCATCTTGTCACCTCGATTTATATTCATTGCTTGGCAAATTGGACCTAATCCATGAGTAGGGTATACGTTTGCTTTACGTTTGTTCTCATGTAAACGCCACATTTTAGTATAAGCACCATCAGTCATTTTATCATCCTTTGGCTTGTTAAAGTGCCAGTAGTCAAGGTTGTGAATATAGGCTCCTTCACCATGAATAAGATCACCAAAAGCACCTTGCTGTGCCATACTAATGGTCAACATTTCGAAGAAATCGTAGCAACAGTTTTCAAGTATAACACAATGCTTACGTGTGCGCTCTGATGTTTCAACAATTTGCCAACATTCGTCCATAGTCTTAGCTGTCGAGACCTCAACAGCTGCATGACTATCTGCCTCCATAGCAGCAATAGCTACTGGTACGTGCCATTCCCAAGGTGTTGCAATATAAACAAGATCAACCAATCCACTTTCACACAATTCTTTGAAACCTAAATCACCTCCAACGAATTCTTTAGCTTTAGGCAAACCAGCATCTGAAAGAATTTTTTGTCCACCATCTACTGCTGCCTGTCTTGTATCGCAAAGAGCTGTAACCTCAACACCTTCAATATAAGTCATACGTTTTACAGCTCCTGATCCACGATCACCAATACCAACAAAACCAACACGAACTGTGTCAAGTTTTGGTGCAGCATAACCACACATATTGAAATTCATCGATGGATTTCTTGATGCTGCGGCTTTTATATAAGCCAATTTACTTTCGTCTTTGGTGTTTGAGCAGGCTGTTAGGGGAGCTGCAGCAAGAACACCGGCTCCAAGAGCCAAATTACCTAAGAATGATCTTCGAGAGGTTGTCATAGTTTATTCGTTTTATGTCTTTTATATTGTGTTAGGAAGAATAAAAAGTAGCCTTTATTTTATAATTGGACACTAAATTATAGATTTAGGTTTTCTACTGTTTAACGCTTCTATATTACTAATTTTATATTTAAAATTGATACTTAAGTTGTAGAGAATCTCTGGTCATTCTTTCTCGTCTAAATTAAGCTCATTGCATTTTTTTAAAAGTGCAATTCAAAGATACCTTCAATCTAAAAAAAAGTAGGGTGACATTTTTTTCAAAAAGGGATAAAAAATAAGCAAAATAGGTGTATCTGTGAATTATATTGGTAAAATCTGCAGGACTGGGATATTTATGAAACTATCTAAACTAAAATAGCTAGAACAAAGCTCTAGAACCAATACCCAAGATTAATAAATCCTCTTACTTTAGTTTCAATATCTGATAAACCAAAAGTTACTTCCATAGGACCTACTAATGAATTATAGGAGTAGGTTATTCCAATTCCTTTAATCCAACGTCCTTTTGTTAGTGCGCTATTAATATCTTCGACTATCTTACCAACATTTGGCTTAAGAATTAGGTAATTATTTTTGAATAATTCAAATTGTATATCTGTTCTAAAAATAAAAGAGTTGGATGAGGCAAGTTCCATACGTCTCAAGCCAATAAAAGGAACTTGTATATCGAAATAGTTAGTTTGATCTTGACCACCAGTATAAGTTTGGAAAACTTCAGGAATATCGCGTCCCCATACAACACGTCCAAAGAACTGTGGATATAGAGTTAACCGATTACTAAATGCAATGGCTTGTTTGGCTCTTAAATAGGCTACAGATCCAGGCTTCTCATTACCATCAAGTGTTGACCCATTATTGGTTATAAGCTTATATTCTCCATATAAGCTAAATCCTTTTTTAGGATAATAGCCCTTATCATGAGAATCCATATTGATGAAAGCGTAATAGGTGAAATAATAATCTTTAAAATGGTCATCTGTAATTGTATTCTTAATATTTGTTGAGACACGATAAAATTCCATTTTGCCTCCGAAACCGATTGAGTAGGATTCACGAAATGTGGAATGAAGGTTTGCATCTAGTTTTAAATATTTTAAATCGAAGCTACCAACTTTTTCATTATCCTCAAATGCGAATACCTCAGAATCATTTATGTCAAGTTTAAATTGATAACCAGGTTTTAACCCATTATCTAGGTTGTATGTAGCCGTAAATCTTGGATTCTCAGATAGTTTTAAATCTAAAGAAAGACTAGAGCCATCTTGGATTTTATTTTGAAATGTTGTGTTAAGTAGAACAGAAGCTTTATTGTCATCATCGTAGTGCATCCCTACATTAAATCGATTAGAATTTCGTTCTGTTACATTAATTACCAATGTTTTTTCAAGTGTACCCTTAAGCTGAAAATTTACTTTGTCGAAATATCTACTTCCATAGGCTCTATTGATACCTTTCTGAATGTTTTTTAGACTTGTCCAAGTTTTCGTTTCAATATCTAGCTTACCAAGTAAGGTCGATTTTCTCACATGTTTAAGACCATTTAGTACTAGATTATTAATAAAAAACTTTGTAGAATCAGTAGTGTAAGGGTAATTTTGATTTTGTGTTTTGGTAAGTTGATATTTGCTTATTATTTGCTTCAATTCTAGGATCTGTTCCTGAGGGATTTGTTCACCACGTTTTATAAGAGAATCAGCCTTTTGAAAACTAGCCATTGAATAGCCCTTAATATTAGGCTTGATATAAATATCGCATAGTTTCCTGTTTTTAACAAACTCTCTTTTTCCCATTAGACTGATAGCCTGGTTTATAATGTCTTCGATAGAGTTTAACTGATCTTTGCTTCTGGGTCCAGTTTGAACATCTACACCTATTACAATATCAGCACCCATCTTTATAACCTCTTCAACAGGAAAGTTGTTAACCATACCGCCATCAGCCAATAATTTGCCATCAATTTCAATAGGCGTAAACACTGTTGGTATTGCCATACTAGCTCTCAAAGCTTCTGAAATATTTCCTTTGTCAAGTACAACAGCATCACCCTTTTCAAGGTCGGTTGCAATACATATAAATGGAATTGGGAATTTCCTAAAATCAGTTTTGTTATGATACTCAATGGTATAACGATCGAATAGGTTGATTATGTTTTGTCCTTTTACAATCCCAGCTGGTATTTGAATTCCTTTTGGTTTTATCGGAAAGGAAATAACATATCTATCTAGGTCATGTTTATCTTTTACGTGAATGTATTTTCTGGAAACCTTATCCGTCAGTAATTCTTCCCAATCTTGGCTTAACACTAATTTCTCTATTTCATTTGCAGAATAACCCATTGCATAAAAAGCACCAATAATACTTCCCATACTTGTACCTGAGATATAATCGATTGGCATATTCAATTTTTCAAGTACTTTAAGTACGCCAATGTGAGCAAAACCTTTTGCGCCACCACCACTTAGAACTAAACCAATTTTTGGGCGTGAATTCTCTTGTAAACTATCTTTAATGCTTTGAGCATTGAGATTTAGACTGATTAGTATAACTAGAAGAGATAATAGTGTTTTAGGCATGTAAACTAATTGTTGGATTCTATGCGATCTTTTGATTTTGATTAATTATTATCTTTTTAGTCCAATTTCTTGGGCTAGTTCAGTGATGTTTTCCTGCTTAGTGTCGCCAGCTTTAATTGTAATACGTAAAGCACGTAAGCCATAAACTCCTTGTAAATCATCTAGAACTAGATTTTCAATATTATCTTCAAAATAACCTTTTGCAATAAGGTATTCAAGGTATCGTTGATATTCAAACATATCATTTCCTTGAGAGAAAATAATAGATAATTTTCCAGGTTGAGTCAAGCGTTCATTCGTTCCTTTAATTACAGACTTATCAATTCTCTTTTTCACAATTTCGTAACGAATGTTGTAAGCTCCATCCACATCAAATTTTTTCTCATCCTGTCGGAATCGAATTGATAGTGTTTGTGGGTGAACCAGAATAAGAGCTGTTGTATCTAATGGAATTGGTAATGACGATTTTAACTCTGCTGTTTTACGACTCATTTCACATGAAATGATGAGTTGCCATAATCGTAAATTCTTTAAATACATTGGATTATAGTCCTGGTTCTGAGTGATAGCCTCACCTAAATATATGTTGTGCTCAACACCATCAGTTCTATATTTCTCAAAGTAATGAGGATACATTTGTTGAGCCATTTCTTGTTCTTTGTCTAAACATTTTATGACACAACTATTAATCATTGCAAGTGAATCTTCAAAATCTTTTCTGCACTTGTAAATCATTTTCAGATTTGGATCCAAGCTATCTTTATAATTCTTAATAGCTTCCTCAAATTGTTCATCATTAAAATTGAAATGTGAGAACAAAGGCTCAACATGTTCTTGTATAAAGTTTAGAATATTGGATTCATCACCAGAAGATAGCCCTTTTTCTATGCCTTTACCATACTGCTCTATTTTATAGATTACCTGATCGTAAATAGGCATCTTTTTAATGCGATATGCTTCTTGAAATACCCTCTTAGCTAAATTTAGTTGTTCCAACAGATCACATTGTATGCTTATATTTCTTTCATGCGAAGAGTTTCGAATATCGATAGCACCATAGAGAGGATGTACGTGTTCGAAAACGATCTCTTCCATCTTAGCATTTTCATCATTGGCTCGTTCACTTAGTAATTTGAGGGCAGCTTCTTCAAATCGCCATTCAACACTTGGATGAATAGCTGTACATTCTTCTTTAATTGTGGCTTGCATTTGTGTCTTAAGCTCTTCACTTGTTCTTAACAAAGCGATGGAGAAAACGGGTACAAGCTCTTTTATTGTCCTAAGTTTGGTGAAATTAATGTCGTAAGCATTGGGTGAGCCAAGCTCTAGAATACCCACCAACTGATCTTCTAAAATAAGTGGAGTTAGTATGATGTTATTAATTCCTTTTCCAAGAATTGCTTTTTCAATTACACCTATATTATCATATTTCGATAGGTCATTTATAACAATAGGCATCTTGGTTTTTAAAGCTTCACCATATATAGAGTTTTCATAATCATGGCACTGGAAATCTGAATCCCCCAGTAATCCTCTCCAAAAGTTGGTTCTGTTTTGAAGGTTACCTTGATTTATATTTAGAGCCATAATTCCCAACCTTAGTTGTGAATTACTAAAAAGTGCTTGAATATTATTTTCAAGATTTATAAAATTAGTAGGATTAATAATACTGGCTTTTTCAAGTAAATCTGTCTTAAGAGATGAAATAACTTCGAGATGTGTTACGTCAACAAATTTGTATTTCATAAAACCTGTAAACTCAAATTGATCCAAAGGCAACATTTTAAGCCATAAATCCATATCCAGTGGATTATTTATGAGTTTCTTAATATCATCATCTGAAAGTTCAACTAATTTATTTTTGTATTTGACATCGATATAAGTTGAGTCAAAATCGAATTTGAAATATTTGACTAAACCATTAAGTTTGTTATCCAATCGATATCGAATGAAATAATCCATACTTATATCTGAATTATAGAATTTTTTTAGAATGATGGCATAGGCAAACATGAGCTTTGTAAAAAGATACATGCATTTATCATCACTAAAATCATCCACCATCTTAAAATCGTACGCTTTATTATTTTCGATGCTTTTAAGTAGATTCGATTCAAAGATTGGATCATCTGTAAATGGCCCACTAACACCACTCATAGAATTTTCTATTTCATGAGGAGAGAAGATATATGACATTAAAAATGGAACTTGGTTTGCAACTTTCCGAATTTCATTGAGATCAGGATTTTCTTTAAAGAAAATAGGATACTCTTCAATTTGAGATAATATCAATTTTGCATGTATAGAATGATCCTTTTTATTTTCTACTGCCGATTTTATTTCATTAATAAGTGGTAAGAAGCTTAAGTTTCTTTTAAAAGGAATTTCTGATATGCTGAGTTTAAAATTTGGTTTCATAGGTCGTTGGTCAATTTCCTTAAAGATTAAGGAATATTCATGTCGATATCTGTTTTAATTACACAAAGTAAATTTACAAATAGGAATCTAAATAATGTACAAACTTCTTGTAAAATCGGTAAATCCTACAATTGAGACAGGGAAAGTAAGGTGAATTCGGTGTTGAAAATAGGCTTGAGGTATAAAAAAAACTCCAAGTATCGTGGCTCAGAGCTAAATTTTAATAAAGTGAAACAATAAAAGTCTACTTCTTTTGCTTTTTCAACTTCTGTTTTTGTTTTTTATTTACCTTTTTGGCTTTGGCTTTTTTAGTGTCTATCTCAAAATTTTCTGCTTCTTCCATTAATTCTTTTAAACTCTTTGAATAATCTTCAGAGAAGTCGATAGTTGTTGAATAGTCATCTTTTGAGATTTCCATTTCTACAATCTTTTTTCCAAGATATTCCTCAATCTCGTTGAGCATTAACTTTTCTTCTTCACTACAAAACGAAATAGCAACACCTTTATTAACACCACGACCTGTACGACCAACACGATGTACATAATTCTCATCTACATCAGGTAGATCGTAATTTACAACATAGTCTACATTAGGAATATCGATTCCTCGAGCACTAACATCAGTTGCAATTAAAACTTTAACCGTTCCTAGTTTGAAGTCCTTTAAGGCAGCTAATCTATCTTTCTGCTCTTTGTCACCATGAATAGTTAAGGTGTTAACCTCTACTCTTTGCATGGCTTTAAAGACTCTTTCTGCGCGAACTTTAGTTCTTACAAAAACAAGAATTTTACTGTCTGCATTGTCTTTAATAAAACGTTCGAGAAAGAATCGTTTGTCATCCATTTTGATAAAACCTACCGAATGATCGACATTTTTAGCAACAGGATCTTTAGGTGAGATTTGTATGCGAATAGCTCGGGTAACTAGGGAATAAGCTAACTTTTTAATTCGAGGACTAATGGTTGCCGAAAAGAAAAGGGTTTGTCTATTTTTAGGTAAATACTTTATAAGATCTTCTATATCCTTTATAAACCCAAGGTCAAGCATATGATCAGCCTCGTCAAGAATCAATGTTTCAACATCGCGAAGGTAAATATGGCCTTGATGTACTAAATCGAACATTCTACCTGGAGTGGTAATAAGAATATCGATTCCTTCTTGCAATTTGGCAATTTGTGGTCCTTGCTCTACACCTCCAAATACACAAAAACTCGTCACTTTAGTATTTTTACCAATTTCTTGAAAAACCTCCGTAATCTGAATGGCAAGTTCGCGAGTAGGAACCATTACAACAGCTTTGATTCCTTCGGATTCTGTAGTCTTTTTGTTTCGATGAAGTCTGTCGATAATTGGAACAGCAAAAGCCGCTGTTTTACCTGTACCTGTTTGAGCAATTGCTAAAACATCTTCCCCTTTCATAATAGGGGGTATTGCCTTGAATTGTATATCTGTAGGGCGCTTAAATCCTAAACCTTCTAGGTTATTTTTAATCTCTGGACTAAAACTATATTGATTGAATCTCATTGATGTGTTTCTGATTTTTCTTGTAAGTAGCGAGATGTGCTATCTTAATATTAGATGGAACAAAGATACAAGAATCTTTTGATGTATAATGAGCTTCTTTTTTCGATTGGATACTAATCTTCTTTTTTAGCTACTTGTTGCAAGTTGGCATTAATTCGCTTTAAAGCCTGCTGAATACTCTCTTCTGGTTCAATATAATTTTGAGTTCCCCAAAATGATGCATCATACGGTAGTTTAGACCTTGACATAACTGTATTAGGACGTATTCGGTCTCTATATTTGAATCTTTCAATATTATTGGTGTCAACCTGAGTGACTGCCATTTCAAAACTCGTTTCAAAGGTTTTTGCAAAGAATTTTCGTTTGTGCCTAACCTTAAACTTTAAATTCCCCTTCGTATGATTTAAATAGTACTTTCCATTTATATTTTTGTACGAAACCATATATTCTATTTTTAGAGGTCTAACTCTGGTTTTCGATGATTTCTGTACAATAAAACGATGTCTTGTTTCTCCAACTCGAGTTAAGGGGTATGAGAATTCAGATCGGATAATGGCCAGACTCCTTGTATCAATATACAAATCTCCTTGCATAAGAGGATATTGTAAATTGGCTTTAGGTTGAAAATGAATGATGTAAACAGGATGATTGTTATAAGAGCTAATATCTTCAAGGTGAAAATAGTAATTGTGTAGGTTTTCAGGATTTAGAAAATCAATTTTATTCTTCACAATATCCAGTTGCAAACAGCCTTCAACACCACCTCTCAATCGAAGAGATACTGTGTCTAAACGATTAGAATCATAAATTTTTCTAGATTGGAAAACCTTAGCCATATCCAAGCGATTGGTCGATTGGTAAGACGATTTGTAGATATCTAGAATTGACTCTAAATAAATCATATAGTTTCTATTCTTACTCACCGATTCACGGTAGAATGCTGTTAGTAAGCTAGGCTGTTCTGGATAATTCTGACTAAAATTACTTATAGCAGATTTTAGTAGGGCTAGGGGATCGGTATTACGAATGACTACTTCTTGTAAAGAGATAAAGTCCTTGCGAAGCTCAATCTTTAGTTTGTCTGTAGTAATTTGACTTATTGGAATTTCGGTGTTCTTAAAGCCGATAAATGAGAAAACTAATGTGTCATTGAAATTGTCGGATTGAATATTCAGAAGAAATTCGCCTTCAATATTACTTATAGTTCCTATCGTTTTGCCACGAATTCCAATGCTTGCATAGGACAAAGCTTTCCTATTTTTTTTATTGACGATTCGACCTTTAATCTTTTTAAATTGCAATTGAGGCTTAAGAACTTTCTGAACTAAGTCATCTTCTTGTTTGGTTGGATAGATGATAATTTGCTTGTTTATCAGCTGGAAATTTAATGTTGTGTCTGGAATTATTTGTCTTAAGACATCATCTAAAACTGCATCACTAACCTCAATGTTTACAAGAGGTTTGTTTAGTAATATACGTGTGTCGTATGTAAAATATGTATTTGTTTTCTGTGCTATTGAATCTAGAGCTTTCTCTAGGCTGATCTCTTTTAAACTGATTGATATTTTTTGATTAAGATCTTTATTTTGAGCTAAGCTAATCATACTCATAGTAAAGAAACAAAGGAAAAGAATTATGCTTTTCATCTGTACTTTATCGAGAGTATGAATACTTATACTTTGCATACTTGAATTTTATTTGAGAGTGAGTTTTGGCTTGATTTCTTTTTTTTATCAAGCCATTGTACTTTTCGATTGTAAACGGAAGCTTTTTTAATTAGCCTTCTTAATTAGAATCAGCTTTCCTTTTTTCTCATAAACTAAGTTGAATGGACTACACATATAGTTTAGAATATCATCCAATGGGTCATGATCAAAGGTTGTAGTAAGGGAAAAGTCCTTAATTTCAGCATCCTGGAAACGAATTTGAACTTGATAAGTTCTATTAAGAACTTTAGCGACCTCCTGTAGTTTAGTACCTCTAAAAATCATTTGGCGTGTTTTCCATGATAAGTAATTATCATCCCGAATTTCAACTTTTTTGATATTAGATTCTTGTAAACTAGCAAAATCACCAGGAATTAGAATTAGTTTATTTTCCGGTTTATTGATTGATGAAAACTGAACTTTACCAGTCTTTACTAGAACTTCAACTTTATTAGTTGCTGCATTAATATTGAAAGATGTTCCAAGAACTTTCACTTCGGCATCTTTAGCATTAATAATAAATGCTTTATTAGGATCTTTAGCAATATCGAAGAATGCTTCACCTATAAGTTTTACACGACGTTCGTTTTGATTAAACTTTCTAGGATAAATAAGCTTTGAGTTGGTATTAAGAGTAATAACAGATCCATCATCAAGTTTGATGCTTTTACTTGCTTCACCAGTTTCACAAACAAATATTTTGTTAGGATTAAGGTGAATGTATGTCGTTTGGGCTAGTAGACCAATTCCAAATAAAATTATAATTGAAGCTGCAACTCTCATAAAATTCTTAAAAGGAGAGGGCTTTATAATTTTAAGTTTCGGAGTGCTTCCTTGCTTATCAATCAGTCTGCTTTTAACATTAAACCAAGCATCTTCAGAGTCAAAAGCCTCGTTAGCAAGATATAAATCTACATGTGTTAAATCTTTTCCAGAAGCTTTTATTGCTTCAGCATAGCTAGGATTTATTGCCATCTCCGCTTCGAAAACCTCTAGTTCCGATTCTGTCATTTCTCCACTTAAGTATTTCGAAATGATCTCCCAATCCTGTGTATGTGAAAATTTCTTTTTCATTCTCTTTGTTTTTGGCAGCTACTTTGAATTATAACTGCAGCAATAGTCTTTGTTAATTTGTTTTCCTTGATCTATTTGGTTTGCTTAAAATAAGCACATGTAATCTTTTAAACTGTGTCGAAATGCTTTAAGTGCTTTACCCATATTTGCTTCAACTGTTTTAATCGAAATGGAAAGTTTTTGAGCTATTTCGTGGTATTTGAAACCTTCAAATCGGCTCATTTTAAAAATAGTACCACAACGTTGTGGCAGAGATGTAAGGGTTTCTTGTACAATTTTGTTTATCTCTTTTTCTTCAAGTTTGTTAGTTGAAGAATCGTTTTCATTATAATGGTGTTTAACGTATTCTTTGTATTTATTATGACTGCCATCTTTTCTTAAAACTTGCAGAGCATTGTGATATGTAGATCGGTAAAGGTAAGCCTTTACTGATGTGTGAATGTTTAAGTCTGTTCTGTTTTCCCAAATCTGACAAAAGAGGTTTTGAACAATTTCTTCTGATAGATCTTTTCTTTTAACAAAGCGAAGTGCGTAAAGGCATAACTGGGGATAAAATTCTTTGAAAATTTTTTCAAATTCTTTCAGATTGCCTTTGCGTATTTGCTTTATAATATTTTGAGTGTCCTCTAACATTCGTTATTTCTGCTATGTTTATTTTTAATGTCTAATTAAAAATAAGTCTTTTTTTATGTCTTTCTGCTTGCTTTAAAAATTAGTTTTGAAAATATCCTAGAGAGGGAACTCCAGGATACAATCATTGACTTCGTAGAGAAATCTTATTTTCCTTTTCTTTTTAATTTTCTGATAGCTGTTTCAATTGATTGATCAGGTTCAATAGTGTTTGATGCTCCCCAGAAGTTTTTATCGCTAAAGCTTCCAATTTCATCAGCCATTACTTGATTCAGTTTGAAACGCTCTTTGCCTTTAAATCTGGTAGGCTCAACATCGCTTCTGTCGGTAATTGCCATTTCGGTCATTACTGAAAACTTTGAATTGAAAAGTTTACGTTTCCAATTACACTTGAATTTAATCTCGCCACGAGCATAAGTGAAATACCATTTTCCATCTTTTTCCTGATAATTGACAATATAGTCGGCAGAAAGAGGTGTTACTTTTACTCCTGAAGGCTTTTTGCGAATGAACATTCTACTAACCTCATACTCATTTTCCATATTTAAGCTAAACTTAGCGCTACTCAAGGCCAGATTATTTGCATCAATATAAAATAGTCCATAGTATAAAGGTAAGTCGATACCTTCTTTTTGTTTAAACTCAATTACATAGTGAATTTTGTCATTTAGTTTGGTGATATTTTTAAAGGTATAATCATAGTTCTCAATAAAATCGCCTGAAAGTAAGTTGTATGGATTCTTTATCACGTCAAGTAAAAGTGTTGTGTTTGGTCCTCCTTGTAGTTTGAATAAAAGCGTATCCATCTTTTTCACATTCTGACTTTTACGCCCTTTGAAAATCTGAACCTGATCGTCGCGCATTTGTTTATAACCCGATTTGTTAATGTTGACTACAGCTTCTGATAAAGCGACATAAGTCCTGTTTTTCTTAATGGTTTCACGGTAAAATCCTTTCATCATGTTAGGATCTAGTGTGTAGTTTTCAGCTACTTTATGCAAGATGCTACGTACTAGGAATAAAGGATCGTGAGGGTAGATGTTTATCTCATTAAGAGGAATGATTGCAGACTCTAATTCAAATACATTTTTACGAGGTTTTAGGTCTGAAATTGCAAATTCTTTATTTTTGAAACCAATATGAGTAACAGTAAGTGTTTTTTTATCAAGGCTTTTTGCAATCTTTAATAGGAATTCTCCATCGCTATTCGAAACTGTTGCAACATTAGATTCGTTAACCGAAATATTGGCAAAAATAAGCGGTTCGCCAGTTTCTTTATTCTTAATTTTTCCTTTGTACACATTATACTTAAGCGTGTCGATGACCTGTTGTGTTTTAACTTTCTTCTTTTTTCTGAAGTTGATGTTTTCAGCTCCCATCAGCTGGCTGCAAGAAAGTACCAGTATAAATGAAAGCAATATCGAAACCTGTTTTCTGAAATTTGTTTTCATGATTGTATTTTTAAATGTTTAAAATTGTTAGAATCATATTTTGAGAAGGATTGGCCTGATCTTTCTGTCTTTCTACTACTATGATGCTTAATTTGGATTATACCCTATTAAAATAGGCGATTATTTATTTTGGATATGATTATTAAGACTCATTTATTTTAACTCGCCAAGTTTTTCTGATGAGGCAATATGCTTGGATAGGAGAGTTGCCTCAACCATACCACGAGGTGTATCGCTTGTTTTATAATATCGATGCGCTAAAAATCGCTTGTTATAAGTTAATATTTATTCAATTCGGTTGAGCTACGAGACTAGATTCTGTGTGAATCTTCCTGCAGCGTGCAGTAACAAAAATACACCCTGTAGAAAGCTTCCTGCAGCGTGCAGCAACAAAAATACACCCTGTAGAAAGCTTCCTGCAGTGTGCAGCAACAAAAATACACCCTGTAGAAAGCTTCCTGCAGTGTGCAGCAACAAAAATACACCCTGTAGAAAGCTTCCTGCAGTGTGCAGCGGCAAAAATACATCCCGTAGATTACTTGCTGCACCCTGCGGCTGCAATCGCACATGTTTTATGTCATTAGTTTGGCTTGTATATAGGGGTTCAGGGCAAACGCGCACTTTTTAAATTCGCCCGAGGCAGACTAAAATATCAATTATTGGGGCAATCCCTGCGGGTCGGGCTATCCGCACTCGCTTTTTG
>JADGEF010000001.1 GCA_016744515.1 Marinifilaceae bacterium
TTTTTCGATTGCAGAATTAACAGCAGACAACAAAATAAGTAGTATTGAGCTAATGTCATCTCCAGAAGGATGCGGTTGTAAATCTGATATAGCCAGTCAGCTTGCTGAAATGGGAGTTAGAGTCATGCTTGCAGGAAATATGGGGCAGGGTGCTGTCAATAAAATTGCTCAGGCTGGAATTCAAGTTTATCGAGGTTGTTCTGGCGATGTGCGCGAACTTGTTGAAGCTTACTTAGAAGAACGTATTAAAGATTCAGGAACAACCTGTGCAGGTCATGGGGAGTCAGGTGACCATGTTTGCGAACACTAAATAAATATTTAGAGATAAGTGAAGAGGAAGAAATCTGATATGAGTTTCTTCCTTTTTTTATGCCTTAGATTATCCTATTATATGAATTTCATCTTCTGAATCAATAATTCGAATAGTAGAAAAACAAAGGTGAGAATTAAGAACAATCTCCAAAAAGACTTGCCTTCTTTTTGTTCTATCACCATGCTCTTTAGATCTGTAGTATTCAAATCGAATACGTTATAGTTTAATTTATGAGTCTTTAAAAGATCATGAATTTCTCCCGAAGAATAGAAATCTAGATTTGATTCTTGTCGGTCGTAATTAAAAGAAATGCCAGATAAGATCTGTTGCGATTGACTGATGTAATAATTCCCAGCCTTTTTAATCTGCCCATGAGCATTCAATAATAAACCTTTGTCGAAATGTGTGATTTGCTCAGGAATTAGATCTATGCCTAAAGCTTTATTTTCGATATGAAATACGGCTTTCTCACGATTTTGACTTAAGCCATTTGCAAGTGCATATTCCTCCGAATTAAGATTAAAGTAAAGAGGCGTATGGCTTTTATTATTCAGAGCAATATTGATTAGGCTTGGTACAAAAAGAGGGTGTTTGATAGCATTGGTCCATTTAGGATCGAACTTAAATATTGAAGTGTATAACTTACCTTCACCTATGCTTGTTTGCGAAAACAGGTTTTCTCCAGACTTACTTTTCCAAAGAGGAATGCTGATTTGGTTCTTAGATTCACTCAGCTTAAAATGACGAAATATAAGAGGTAAGCGTGCATCATCTTTTAATTTGTCGAAAACGTCCTTGTAGATTTCCGCATTGAGTTCTATGCTTGCCACTTTTTTCGTTAGGCTATCGATTTGCATAAATTGAGCAGAGCCAAGTTCACTTAATAGCTCATTGTTAGACTCATTGTTCTCCTCATTTGGAATGATTAGAACTCGTCCTCCTTTGTTGATGTAATGCGATATCTTTTGTCTGAATCCACTTTGCATATCAGTAAGTTGATTCAATATTATAAGTCTGGTTTTGCTTAGATCTTCTTGGTTGAAATCTGATTTGCTTGAATTCTTAAGCTTAAAGTATTCCTCGTCGGAGAAAAGGTGATTGATGTATTGATTCTCCATGTCCTGATTGACGCAAATAAGCTCGACGCTCTTTTGAATCTGAAAAGTAAAGAATAAGCTGTTGTCGTAGGTGATAGGATAGTCACTTATTTCTATTCGCCCTGAATGGATACCAGGCTTATGGTTTTTAAAGCGAAGACTTAGCTCTTTACTTTCTTGCGCTTCGATATCGAAATTTGAAACCGTTTTTAAGCTATCGTTAATATAAAGCTTGATTGGAATTTTACGAAAGCCTTTGTTTGATGAATTGTAGATTTTAATTTTTAGTTCTTCGTTTTGGTTCACCTTATGAGCCGAATTCTCAAACCAGCACGAGTCGACGTATAAGTTATTTCTGCTCTGAATAAGTAAGGGCAGTAAGCTAATATTAAGACTGCTATCGCTAGGCATTTTCTCGAAATCAGCTTGATACTTCTGGAAATCAGAAAACAGGTAAACCTTATTGTTTTCTGATGATTCTACTTGTGACGATTCTTGTAAAATCTGAGAAAACAGCTTACTTGCCGATGTGGGTTGTATCTCCTGAATTCTCGAAATAGCACTTTCCCTGTTTAAAAAGGGTAACCTGCCTTTCTTATCATTATTAATGATCTTGATTTGAGTGTCATCCGAAAAGGAATTAACGAGCTCTATAGCCTTAGCTTTGGCAATTTCAATAGCGATCCCTTTTTCAGTTTCAGCATTCATGCTAAACGAATTATCTACATAAATGTGAGCGATATTCTTTTGTTTGCTATTTATAGATGAAGCGTGTTTGCTTGGTATGTGAGGCTGAGCAAATGCAATGATTAAACAGGCAAGAGCTAACAAACGGGTAAGAAGTAATAGCCAGTTTTTTATCTTAGACCTATTCTTATTATCAGCAGTAATGTCCTTTAAAAACTTCAGGTTAGAGAAATAGATCGGCTTGAAACGCTTGAAATTGAATAGGTGAATAATGATAGGGATGATCAAGCTAATGAGTCCCCAGAGTATATTTGGATTTTGAAATTGTAAAGGCATATAAACGCGTAAGTATTAGAATCGTTTAGAATTTTGCACTCAACTTAAGGTTCAATTTACGAGCCGTTAGGTAGTTGGGTATAGCATATTGATTTCCTTGAATATCGTTGATCCAAAGATAGGAAACCGTATTGTTAAAATCGAATAGATTGAATATTTCCAGACCAATCCACATTGATTTGAAATGCTTTAGCAAACCTTTATTCTTGACTCTTTTGGCGTATAGTAGCTCCTTTGAGAAACCAAGATCGGCTCTTTTGTAATGAGGCATATTAAAGCTTTGTCCTTGTTTGCCTTGTTTTGGAACCCATACAGGCAAACCACCTGCATAAATTAAAGTTAGGTGCATCTTATAAGACGAGTTGCCTGGGAGATAATCTTGTAGGTACATGGATACATTAAAGCGTTGATCGCTTGGACGAGCGATATAGCCTTTGCTATCACCTATAATATCTTCCTGAGTTTTCATCAGCGATAAGCTAACCCACGATTCGTTATTAGGAACATACTCCCAATTTAAACGAAACTCAAGCCCAGCAGCATAAGCTTTAGCTTTTTTATCGCCATAATATCGTAAACGAACATTCTCAATATCGTATGGAATAACCGATTGCATATTTTTATAATAGAGCTCGGTTGATAAACGAAAATCTCGTTCTCTAACTTTAAACGTATACTCATTGGCAAGCGTATAATGCCAAGCCTTTTGAATATTTAGTTTGTCGCTAATCTGCCCATCAATATTTAAACTCTCTCTATACGATGGCATTTGTTGGTAGTTGCCAATAGCTAATCGGAATTTCATTTTTCTTTCCCAGTTTGGCATATAGTTCACCGAAAAACGTGGAGAAACAAAATAGTCTTTGTTGTATGACCAATAATGGTATCGAAGACCAGCTGTCAATTGAAAATCGCCCAACTGATTCTTGAACGTGTAATTGCCTTGTGAGTAGCCACTCAGGTGCGTGCCTTCCATACGATTAAGCGCCTGACGTGAATAAGCAAGGCCTGTTTCAGAGTTTGAAACCGAATAGCCAGCAGAGTCGCGATATTGCCATTCGTTTATTCTATCGTCAATTTTTTCGTGTAGAGCTTTAATGCCCCACTGCATGTGTAAGTCGCCAAGCTTATGATCTGCTTTTAGTTTGATGCTGTTTATCTTTCGTTCAAGCTCATTGTCGGCATGATCGAGAGAGGTTCCAATCCCCAAATTCTCCAAGGCTTTATTCTTATCACCACCTTGACTCACAAATAAATCCTGTAAGTAGTATTGTGCCTGAATATCGAATCGTTCAGTTTCAGTAGTGGCATACCTGTTCGCAATTAGTTGAAATAAGCTGTTGCTGTTAGGATGATATTTCAGCGTAAGTGCTTCCATATCGCTAGAGTATTCGTCTTTTTCCTGACCATCGAAATACATCTTCAACTGTAAGGCATCGCTTATGGTTCCAAAATTGGTCTCTCTATTCTCAGGTTTAAAAGTGTATTTGTTTTTGCTAATGTTCGCCCATAAGTGAAGACTCCACTTCTGATTAAACGAATAGTTCACTAAAGCCTGAAAGTCCTTAAAGTTGGGATCGTAATCGCCTTTCTCATCGAGAGAGGCTAATAGGTAGCGTGTAGTTTTGTAGCGAAATCCGGCAAGGTAGGAGAGTTTGCCATTTTTACTAGCATTGGCAATATGTGCACTTGTTCCCAATAAACTCACATCGGCCGAAGCTTCAAACTGGCTAGGCGTTTTGTATTTAATATCTAAGACCGATGAAAGTTTGTCGTCATACTTTGCATCGAAACCACCAGCTGAGAAAAGAACAGATGAAACCAAATCAGGATTGATTATACTTAGGCCTTCTTGTTGGCTCGATCGGATAAGGCTAGGACGATAAACTTCGATATCGTTAATGTAAACAAGATTTTCGTCGAAGTTACCACCTCGCACACTGTATTGAGAACTCAGTTCGTTATTAGAACTAACGCCTGGTAAGGTTTTTAGTAAATTTTCTATGCTTTTGCCACCAGCAGAAGCAATCTTTCCGATTTCTTTAGTCTGTAAATAAATGCCTTTATTCTGTAGCTTAATTTGAGCTTTAATATCAACCTCATTTAATCCCTGTCGTTTCTCTTTTAGTGTCGGATTGAAAACTTCTGTTTGTTCTGACTTTATAACGAATGTTTTCTCAAAAGTCTGATAAGTAATATGTGAGAATTGTATGTTTAATTGCTTGTTGGCTTCGCAATGAATCAAGTATTTGCCATTCTCGTCAGATGTTGTAGCTTGAGAGTTTGCTGTGTTTATTATATGTACGCCATATAAAGCTTGCCCCTGTTCATTTGTAATTATTCCCTTAAGACTAGCCTTGTTTTGGGCATTGGCCTTTGGGCATATAATAATGAGGATAAGTGTAAGATAGAAGAAAACTAATTTCTGCATTGCAATTGAGCTAGATGTGTGTATAAACTAGGCTAAGATACAACAGATCCTTATAATTATGATTGGAGTTCTAAATTTTATTGGTCAAGTGTTTTTGTTTATTCATTTACAATTGATTAAATTGTGTAATCGCTTGATTTTAAATAGGTAATTAGGTTTTTATTTATCAAGCACTCATTAATTACACAACTTATGGGACAGTCATTATCACAACTGTATGTGCATCTAACATTTAGTACGAAAGATCGTAAGCCCTATATACAAGAAATATGGGAGTTAAAACTGTATGCTTGTTTTGCTACTGTGCTTAAGAAATACGGTTGTTCTATCCTTATAATCAATTCTGTTTCCGATCATGTACATATCTTGTTCAGATTGCCAAAAGATTACGCATTAAACACGCTTGTAAGTGAACTTAAGAAGAAATCTGCGAAATGGATTCGATCCATTGGTAAGATTAATAAGGATTTTGATTGGCAAGATGGATATGGAGCATTTTCGGTGAGTCATATTCAAGTTGATGTGATCACAAGATTCATCAAAAATCAGAAAAAACATCACGATAAGATGACCTATAAGGAAGAAGTTGACGAAATAATGCAACAATTTGGTGTTGTCGAATACGATTCCTCCTATTTCTGGAATTAGCTTAAATGTAGATTGCAAGGCTTGTAGTTGCTGAAAAATAGAGTATTATGCTCTATTTTTTTTGATTATAGAAATTTGATCCAATTGAGAAAAAAATGAAGAAATGTTTAGAATAAATAATTAACAGTAAATTTTGGTGCTAAATATTTTAAAGAAAATGAAATGAACTGTTTCTATTGGATAAAGCATAATAATAACACAGGCTTACTGTTAAGTATCTCAGCGCTTGTAGTAACCAAAGGCTTTAGGGAAGGTTTTAGAAGATGTTAATTGATATGAGAAAATTATGAATAGGTGTTTGTTTTGTGAAAAAAAATAACAAAATTGTGCTCAATAAAAATTTAAAATAATAAACCCAAAATTATAAACCTTATAAATGTTTATTTTATGACCACTAAAACAAAAATGACAGCGGCAGACTACATGGAAAAAGAGTCTAAATTCGGAGCTCACAATTACCATCCACTTCCAGTAGTATTAGAAAGAGGAGAAGGTGTTCATGTTTGGGATACTGATGGGAAAAAATATTTCGATTTTCTTTCAGCATATTCTGCAGTTAATCAAGGACATTGTCATCCAAAGATTATTAAGGCAATGACTGATCAGGCTCAGAAATTAACTCTAACTTCTAGAGCATTTTATAGTGAAAATCTAGGTAGATATGAGAAATACGTAACTGAGTATTTCGGATATGATAAAGTATTACCAATGAACACGGGTGCTGAAGCTGATGAAACAGCTATTAAGCTTGTTCGTCGTTGGGGTTACGATGTAAAAGGTATTCCAGAGAATGAGGCTAAGATAATTGTATGTGATGGTAACTTCCATGGACGTACTATTACGATTATCTCTATGTCAACTGATCCAGATTCATATAAAGGATTCGGTCCATTTACACCAGGTTTTGTTGTAATTCCTTACAACGATGTTGACGCATTGGCGAAAGAATTGAAAGATCCTAATGTATGTGCATTTCTAGTTGAGCCTATTCAAGGTGAGGCTGGTGTATATGTACCAGAGAATGGTTTCTTGAAGAAAGCTTTCGATCTATGTAAGGTAAACAACGTATTGTTCGTAGCTGATGAGGTTCAAACAGGTATCGCTCGTACAGGTAAGTTATTAGCTGTTGATCACGAAGATGTTCGTCCAGACGTATTGATTCTTGGAAAAGCTATTTCAGGTGGTGTTGTACCCGTATCTGCAGTATTAGCTGATGACGATATCATGCTTGTTATTAAGCCAGGTGAGCACGGTTCTACTTTTGGTGGTAACCCAATTGCCTGTGAGGTTGCAATGGCAGCTCTTCAAGTTGTAAAAGATGAGAAATTGGCTGAAAATGCTGAGGCAATGGGTCAAATCTTCCGCGACGAGTTATCGGATGTTAAGTCTGATATGATTGAGTTAGTGCGTGGTAAAGGTCTTCTTAACGCAATTGTTATTAAGCCTAAAGGTGGTAAAACAGCTTGGGATGTGTGTATGCGTCTTCGCGACAACGGAATGTTAGCTAAGCCAACACACGGACATATCATTCGTTTTGCTCCTCCATTGACAATTAACGAAACTCAACTTCGCGAAGCGATTGAGATCATTAAGAAAACAATGGTAGAATTCGAATAGACAACGAATTTAAATAATACGAAAGGGACAGTTCGAAAAGAGCTGTCCCTTTTTTTGTCTAATGACAGCCTTTCAAAGATTAATATGACTCTTCGTTTTTAAAGAGCTGTTGTTTATCAATTTGTTTAGAATAGTTCTAATCTAAGCTTGCGTGATATCTAGTATCACATACGAAACATCCAATTATATTATGAAACATACTTATATAAATTATACTTAGTTTTGTATTTGTTTAATTTATCGATGATGATATTTTATTGTTTCTAATTATTATTTAGCTTTGTTAGAATCTATTTTAATATTTAGCTAGTTATTTTTACAAAAAATATAAATGATGAAACGAAATCTATTATTCCTACTGAGCCTAATAATTTTATACTCATGTGAGACACAATCGTATAAGTTCGCAGTTTTGTGTGATACAAGAAGCGATGCCAATAAGAATGGTGAATTAGGCGTGAATGTTTCGGCCATTAAAGCTATATGTAAGCATTTAAAGGCAGATGGTGCAGAGTTTGTTATTGCCCCTGGCGATTTTATTTGTGGTAATGTAAAATGGTATAGTCCCCAACCTCCAAGTAACGACGATCAATATCGAACTTTTTTAGAAGCAGCAAAACTAGCTGGGGTAGGTTTGCCTGGTAGTGGTGAGAAAATAGTGTTATATCCTGTTCGAGGAAATCATGAATGTTATCAAGATTTTTTACCTGGAGATAGTATTCGAGCTTCTTGGAAACGTTATATGGGAAATGTTTTACCGCAAAATGGTCCTAAGGACGAGCTAGGATTTACTTATAGCTTTGAGCATAAAGGTGCTTTGTTTGTAGCTTTAGATCAGTATATGCATGCCAGCGAATCTCAAAAACAAGGTATAGGTTTAAATCAAGAATGGTTGAATGAAGAATTAGGTAAACATCCAAGTGCTAAACATGTGTTTGCTTTTGGTCATACTCCTGCATTTGCTGCAAAACATCAAGATTGTCTTGCAGAAGATTCAATATCCCGTAATCAATTTTTGCAAAGTATAAATAAGAGATCTGGTGTCTATTTCTGTGGACATGATCATTTTTATGCCCGAGCCAATATTCCTGTATACACTAAGAAAGGCCTTGTTAAAAGTCGAATACAACAGGTGATTACGCCCAGTGGTGCTCCCTTCTTAACAGGAAATCGTGATGACAATCACAAATGGGATGGTCAGTACAAAAACAAAGATGTTAAGCAAGAAATGTATATCGATAACTCTTTGGGTTATCAGCTTGTTACAGTTAAAGGAAACAAGGTTACGGTTGAATATATTGCCACATTTGATGCATCTACTTTTACGGTTGATGACAAGGGTGTCTATCATTATACATTTAATGAGAATTGGGAAAAATGGAATTTCACCATATTAGATCGATTCTCTTATGATGTT
This sequence comes from Marinifilaceae bacterium, assembly GCA_016744515.1. Taxonomy (GTDB): domain Bacteria; phylum Bacteroidota; class Bacteroidia; order Bacteroidales; family Marinifilaceae; genus Ancylomarina. Next base: position 8,547 of record JADGEF010000001.1, read on the forward strand.
TCTGACCCAATGGAGTAGTAAATTGATAATGATCACCTAATCTTATGAAGATGAAAAAATATACAATTCAAGCAGGAGATACATTGGGTTCTATTGCTAAGAAGTTTTATAACGATCCGATGAAATATAAGGAAATTGCCGAAGTCAACTATATTGTCAATACCAATGTTATTATAGTAGGACAGGAGCTTATTATACCTGATATTAAGGATGAACTAGTGTTAAAGTCAGAATCAATCTCAAAGGCAGTTGTGTTAGATCAAAAGAATGATTCACTTCTAACAGTCGATAGTTTAAGACACATTATGCCCAATGCAAGTGAGGATCATATCTCGAAATATTTTGATGCTTTAAATAGCCAAATGAATAAGTTTGGCATAAATACACCATTACGAATTGCTCATTTTATTGCACAAGTAGCACATGAAAGTGGCAGTTTAAAATATAGTTCTGAAAACCTGAATTATAGTGAGAAGGCATTGCGAGCCGTTTTTGGTAAGTATTTTCCTACCGATGAATTAGCTGAAGCATATGCACGTCAGCCTGAAAAAATTGCTAATCGAGTTTATGCTAACCGAATGCATAATGGTGATGAAGCCAGTGGAGATGGATGGAAATTTAAAGGTCGTGGTTTGATTCAACTCACAGGTAGGGATAATTACACTCAATGTGGTACAAAACTTAGAATTGATTTGATAAATCATCCCGAATTACTTTCGGATCAGCCTAGAATGGCTGTTGATGCAGCAGTTTGGTTTTGGAACAAATGTAATTTAAGTACCTATGCCGATCAGGATGATATTAGGCGTATAACGAAAATAATTAATGGAGGATACAATGGCTTGGAAAATCGTAAAGCTTATTTAGCTCGCGCAAAAGAAGTTTTGAACCTGGGCGAAAATACAATTGTATAGTTGAGACAGATACATTTCATAAATATTCCAAAACAAAACCAATGGCACAAAATGTAAATTCCCAAATAGGACAATATATGATTGATGAGTGTATTGCGATGGTTAAATATTTATCGGCTGAAGGATCAGCGATCCCTACTGATGCAATTAAGTTAATAGATACCAATCAGGCAAAAGGATTCGAATGGGACAGTCGAGAAATATTGAGTCTGCACAAAAATCTGTCGACACGAGTAGCACCTGCTCGTCCTAAAACCATCTCTTTACTATATAAGGAAGCAGAAGAGGGAAGTTGGTTTAACTTTTTGGGACCAGTTGGCCTTGTAAGGCGCCTGATGTCGACCACAGTAATATCCTTGGTGGCTTTCATTCTTATTAGTTTGTCTACGCATGTCAATAAAAGTTCGGTATCAGAAGGTATACTGGCAGATTCGGGAATCGACTTATTTCTTAACCTCATGTTTTTTCTTTCTGCAGCAGCTTTGGGTGCGTGTTTTAGTAATCTTTTTGAAGCGAACAAATATATTGTACGAGGCACTTACGATCCTAAGTACGAAAGTTCTTATTGGATACGCTTTGTCCTTGGGCTGATTGCGGGTTTAATGATGGCAGTTTTAATACCTGATTCACTTCAATCTCAAGATTCACCTGGAATTGGGTTTTTAACCGTTCCATTATTGGCAATGTTAGGTGGTTTTTCAGCTTCACTTTTTTATCGTATTCTCGAAAGAGCTGTAACAACTATAGATACTTTATTGACTGGTAAGTCTGATAAGAATTTGGATAAAAATACGGATGATCGTTTACAAAAACAGAACCAACAACAAGCTGTAGAAAAGAAACAAATCGTAGAAGAGTTATTGGCATTAAAAGCAGATATAAAAGAGGGAAAAGTGAATGAAAAATTGACCAACACCATCGATAAAATCTTAATGAATTAATTAAGTATAGAGGCAAGTGCAAAAGGGACAACTCGAAAGAGCTGTCCCTTTTTCTATGAATGGCTTATCAAATTAAACTTCTTCCCCTTATTTTGAGGAGAGGTGGCAAGCTTTGCTTGATGAAGAGGTTTTTACTATAAGACTATTGAGTAGAATTTTTCCTTATTACATAGGCTCCCCATCGTTTTGTTTGGAGCTTTCTACTAGAGTAGAATCTTGTTTCCTCATCCGTTTTAGTCCTTCTACTGGAGTAGAAAGATCCACGCAGTTTTGCGAGAAGTCATCTACTTGAGTAGAAGCCTATTTTTTCATGCGTTTTAATCCTTCTACCGAAGTAGAAGCTTGTTTCCTCATCCGCTTCAACCCATCTACTAGAGTAGAAAGTCCCACACAGTTTTGCGAGAAGCCATCTACTTGAGTAGAAGCCTATTTTCTCATCCGTTTTAGTCCTTCTACTGGAGTAGAAAGTTCCAAACAGTTCTGCGAGAAAGCTTCGCTTGTAGAAAAATAGATCATGCTGATGATTAAATCTGTGTTAATCGGATAGAATTGCTTATCAGAATTGAAATTGTAATGCTAATTAAGAGTGAGAAGCGTTCTTTTTTATTAATGTATTGTACTCTTTAGTGTGTCGTTGTTATTGTTGAGATAGTTCGATTATGTAGGAATTTGTATTTAGGTTGCATAATATTCGAAAAACTACCCTAAAGGGTAGTTTTATTTTTATGGAATTAAGCCTAATTTAGATCCTTATTCTTAAATGCTTATGGTTATGAAGATATCAAAATTTAATTCAGCAAGATTACGAAACGCAGAACACATTTCACTAGCCAATGATGTGCTTAATGTTACGAGAGCTTACGATTGGGTAGGCGCCAACGTACTTAACCTACAAACTTGGGTTCAGGAAAGTAATATAGAATTGCAAGAGCAGTTAAATAAATTGGGTACGGTAAACGAAACTCATGTTGTAAAATTAGCCGATGATGCATTTAACGATTCGTGGCGAGCTTTAAAGTATGTTGTTAAAGCTTGTTTGCTGAGTCCACGTGATTCTGATTGTAAAAATGCGGCTATTATCAGTGAGTTGATCAATTCACATGGTGTTAATTTGCATAGGGAAGGTTACCCCGTGCAGAATGCTACGGTAAAGTTATTCTTAAAGGATTGTGCTAGTAATCCTGAGATAAAGGGAGCCATTTCAGTTTTAAAACTGAATTCTTTCATCCTAAATATAGAGGTTGCAATTGATACTTTGCTTGCAGCCATTGCAGTAAGAAAAAACAAAAAGGTAAGTGAGATTAACGAAGATGAAACTCGCGAAATCCGAAATCGCCTAACAGCTAACCTAATTAAAATGTTTAAGTACCTAGAGGTGATGTCGGAAATTACGCCAGGTGGTGAGTTAGATATCATGATTAAACAAATAAATGAGAGTATTCATAAAATTGAAATTGCTCTTAAAAAAAGAGCAAACAAGAACCATGAGCTTGAAGAAGTTTAAATAGCAAGGATATACTGACTATTACCCATTCGACCACCGCTCTCTCGTCTATAGATGAGGGGGCGGTTTTTTTGTTTAGTATTCATCTATTATTGGTAACCTTTGTTATTCCCCAATATTTTGAAAGCTTTTGTTTGCATAAGTAGGAATCATTGCAGACCTTTGGGTGTTCTTTTATTAAGGGCTGTATGGGGATTAATTTGAGAACTAATCCATTGTAAAATGCAGCTCTATTCTATAGGTTTACAACTAGATGAGCGAAATAATTATTAAAACAGCAGAGCAAATTGAGGGCGTTAGAAAGAGTTCTCAGTTGGCTGGAAACACACTTAAATTTATTAGCGATTATGTGAAAGAGGGCGTAAATACGCTTTATCTCGATAATTTAATCGAAGAATACATGCGTGATAATGGTGCAATTCCTGCAACATTAGGTTATCACGGTTATCCAAAATCAAGTTGCATCTCATTAAACGATGTCATCTGTCATGGTATTCCAAACGAGAAAACGATTCTGAAAGATGGTGATATTTTAAATATCGATGTTACTACAATTCTTGATGGTTACTTTGGCGATACAAGTACCATGTTTACCATTGGAGATATTACTAATAAAGCAGCCAAATTGGTTGAAGATACAGAGCATGCTTTATATTTAGGTATTGAGCAAGTAAAGCCTAATAACTATTTTGGAAACATTGGTTTTGCTATTGGTCGTTTTGCTAAGGCAAGAAAATATGGTGTGGTGTATGAGTTTTGTGGTCATGGTGTTGGTATAGAATTTCACGAAGAACCGCAAGTAGAGCATATCGCTCAGCGTAATTCTGGTGAAATTATGAGACCAGGTATGATTTTCACAATCGAACCGATGATTAATATGGGTAAAGCTCGTGCCGTTATCGATAAGAACGATGGCTGGACAGCTCGTACTACAGATCAAAAACTATCAGCGCAGTTTGAGCATACTATTTTGGTTACCAAAGAAGGGTACGAGATTCTAAGCGATGTTGGTGAATACGATATTTTCAAGTAAATTTTAAAAGGATAAAGGTTAAAGTCAAATTTAACCTTTCGACTTTTTAAGACCTTTTGCCTTTTTATACTTTAAAGACCTTAAATAGGATATATGAAAAATGTAGCTGTTATTCTTGCGGGTGGTACGGGCAAACGTATGGGAGCCTATTTGCCAAAGCAGTTTCTTAAAATAGCTGGTAAATCGATAATTGAGCATAGTATTGCAATTTTCGAGAAGCATGCAGATATCTCTGAGGTTTGTGTGGTTATTCATTCGAATTTTGTTGCCGATGTGGAGCGTATTGTCAAAGAGGCAGGCTTTAAAAAGGTGAACAAGATTTTGTGTGGTGGTAAGCAAAGAAGTGATTCTAGTTTGGCAGCCATTGCGGCTTACGAGAATGAGCTTGATGTGAATTTAATATTCCACGATGCAGTTCGTCCTTTCGTTAATCAAAGCATTATCGACGATGTTGTTGCTGGTTTGGCTGATGGAAAATCAGTTGCTGTTGGTATTCCAAGTACCGATACCATCTTTAAGCTGAACGAAGAGAAATGTATAGAGTCGGTTCCGCCAAGAGATTTTCTTTATAGAGCCCAAACGCCTCAGGCATTTTCATGCAAAACTATAAAGCGAGCCTACGATTTAGCTTTGAAAGATCCGAACTTTAGAGCAACAGACGATTGTGGAGTTGTACTACGATATATGCCCGATGAAGCCATTCATATTGTTGAAGGTGACGAGAAGAATATCAAGATTACGTTCGAACAAGATTTAGCAAAAGGCGAAGATATTATAGCCTAAGCTTCGAAGACATAAAAAAAGCCCCTTTAGAATATAGATTCTGAGGGGCTTTTCTGTATCCGGAATTTTCGTTTAGTTTCTGTGCTCTACACGAAGCAAATCGAAAATTGTTTTAACAGGATTGAATGTGATTGTTGGAACCTCAACAAAAATTGTATTCCAATCAGCCATAGCACCATTCCAAAGTCCTGGAAGCTCCATTGCTCTTAGAGGGAAACCATTGTGCGATTTCTTAGAGATGAATCCCATCTTAGGATCGACAAATAGAGTCAAATCAAACTTTTTACCCTTATAGTCATTGATACCGCAAACCAAATCAACAGGATTAAAATGGGTTGAAGCGCCAAGAATCTTAGCTTGCTTCTTATCCTCATGGTCAATTTGCGAATTCTCAATAATATGCAATGACGATGAGCTATCAGGATTTTTAACCCAGAAAGGACCACCACCAGGTTCACCTTCATTCTTAACCATGCCACAAACACGAATTGGTCTGTTGAACTTATTAAGCAAGTAAGCTCTAAGTTTTCCTAAATTATCAGGATCTAGCGATTTTGGTGTTTTAATACAAAGCTTGTCAGTAGCGAAGTTTAGCATTTCACCTAATTGTTCGCCGCTTAGTTCAAGCTTTTTATTATCAAGCTCAGCTATATAATCGAATATTTGTTTCTGGTATTTTAATAAAACACCAGCCAATGCCTCTTTGTATTTATAAGTAGCATCTTTTAGTCTATCAGGAACAATGTTGTCTATGTTCTTAATGAATACTATATCTGCTTTCAGTTCGTTTAAATTCTCGATAAGCGCACCGTGTCCACCTGGGCGAAACAGTAAACTTTCATCAACATCTTTGAATGGCTTGTTCTCCAAGTCAACAGCAATGGTATCGCTTGATGCTTTCTGATATGAGAAACTCACCTTTAGTTTGCCATCGTATTTTTTTTCGAATGCTGATTTAGATTTTTTTAGCTTGCGAGCAAAAAGTTTTTTGTGCTCTTCCGAAATGGTAAGGTGCAGCTGAGCTATGCCTTTATAATTTTTAGCGTAGTGTAAAGCTTCTGCCAAATGTTCTTCGAAAGCTGTTCGAGTGTAATCTGGATATTTATGGAACCTTAATAAGCCCTTAGGTTTGTTGCTGTAATTTAAACCATTCAGGTTGAGTAAGGTATTTAATATCTCCTTAAAGTTATTCTTCTCTAGGAGGTTTTCAATATCTAAGTCTTTTCTCTGCAAGGCTGCTCTAAGGTCAACGAAAAAGGCAAAGTCCTCGATATCGTCAAAGAATTTTCTCATGCCTTCGGGCGATTTATCTTTCATGTAAGCAAGATAATCTTCTTCAGTTTCCTGATAGGTGTTTAGAAAATCGTAGAGCTTTTGAAACATTCGAGTGGCAGCACCCGATGCTGGGACAAATTTGATGACTGATAATTTCTTCGGTCTATTGAGGTAATAGTCTCGTAAAACGTTTATTTCGTCATCTTTAATTCTCATAATCCCATCTGTAATGATGGCTGGGTTTACAAGCTTAACTTTAGGAAAACCTGTTTCGAAGTGCTTAAGCTGCTCTTCGATTTTGGTTTTGTCCATACCTCGTTTTTTAATGAGGCTAAGGTCTTTTTTTGAGAACATGGTTTTGCTTTTTGTAAGTTGTCGAAGGAGCAAGGTAAAAATTTGTTTCCAAAATGATTCCGATTCTTATCGATATTTTAGTTAGTCATTTTCTATGCGTTTCTTAAGTTTCATTATAACAAGTATTTAAACCTTGTTTGCTGATAAAAGATTTCTATCCGTATATTATTAGAGATATTTTTGTTGATAATGATGAAATATGCTTGGGCTTATTGAACTTGTACTATATCTATAAGTTTGTACTTTTGTTGCAAAGCAAAATAAAAACATGCAAACAAATATATACCCTTGGGGGCATAGCAAACGCTATAACGATTTTCCTGGTTTTTTTAAGAAGAAGTTTTCAGAACGTATTCAGAAAGTAACGATTGATGCAGGCTTTACTTGCCCCAATAGAGATGGGAGTAAGGGGACAGGTGGTTGTACTTATTGTAACAACAAAAGCTTTAACCCAGCTTACTGCACGCCAAAAGAATCGGTAACTCAGCAGATTGACAAAGGGATTCTATTTTTTTCGAGTAAATATAAAACTCAAAAGTACCTAGCCTATTTTCAAGCATTCTCTAATACATATGGCGAGCTTGATCTTTTAAAGCGTCTTTACGAAGAAGCGCTTTCTCACGATAAAGTTATTGGTCTTGTTATAGGAACTCGTCCTGATTGTATCTCCGAACCTCTCTTAAATTACCTAGAAGTTTTAGCTAAAGATTATTATATCGCTGTAGAGTATGGAGTAGAATCAGCCAACAATCAAGCTCTCGAGGCTATTAACCGAGGACATTCTTACGAAGAAGCTGAAGCAACGATTTTAGCTACTGCCAATAGAGGCATTCATATCGGCGCTCATTTGGTAAACGGCTTACCTCACGATACTGTTGATATGATGTTGGACCATGCTATTCGTGTATCGAATTTACCAATTGAAACGCTTAAGCTGCATCAATTGCAGATCTTAAATCATACGGCAATGGCTAAGGAGTATGAGAAAGATCCTAATCGCTTCCACTTATTCGAATTGCAAGAGTATATCGACTTTGTAATCGATGTAATGGAACGAATGAATCCTGAAGTTATGATGGATCGTTTCGTGAATCAGGCACCTCCAGGTTGGTTGATTGCACCCAAGTGGGGCATTAAAAACTATCAGTTTGTAGCAAAATTAGAAAAACGATTGCTTGAGAGAGAGACTTGGCAAGGTCGTTTATACAAAAAATCCTGATCAGCTAGTAAAGCGATCAGGATTGAAATAAATAACTTGTTCGAAATTATTTAATGGTTTTTAATGCACTGGCTGCCTTTGGATGACCTAACTCTTTTGCATATTTTAAGTTAGCTTTCGCCAGTTTGTTGTCTTTAATATTATAGTATGCAACACCTCTTGCATATACGGCTTGTTTGAATTTCTTATCCAATTTAATTGCCTTGCTATAAGTAAGAATGGCTTCTTTGTATTTGTTCAAACAATCTAATGCAACACCTTTATTATAATACACACCTGTAACATTAAGACCATTCTTAATTGCCTTATTGTATTCTTTAATTGCTGCGTTATAATCACCAGAATAATATAGCGAGATACCTTTGTAATGCGTTGCTTGCAGATGTTTAGGATTAGTCTTTAGAATCTGATCATAATCCTTAATGGCTTTTTTGTATTTGCCTAGGTTTTCGTAAATAATAGCCCTATTTAGAAAAATTTCTTCAGAACCACCTTGAACCTTAATAATGTGATTAAGGTCTTTTAGGGCACTTTTATTTTTCGATAAAAAAGAGTTAGCAACAGCACGATTGAAGTATGCTGGCATAAAATCTTTATCTAAGCTTAAAATTTCAGTGAAAACCTGATTCGCTTTCTTGAATTTTTTCTGTTGAAAAAATTCCATCCCTTTCTTATTGAGCTTGTCAATTTTCATCTGTGTACACGACGAAAGGCTCAATGAAAAAAGTAAAGCAAAGCTGATATATTTTAATCTCTTAAAAACTTTTGACATATATGGGAATTGTAAATTTTGATCTAATGTATATAATATCGACAAAACTTGAAAGAATTTTGCCGATATATATTGTAACTTAAAAAGCTTCTAAGATTAGGTTCCGAAGAGCTTCTTTATTAAATCTTTCTTTCCCATATTGATTAGTTCAGTCTTTATAGCGTTTTTATATTCATTTTTATACCAGAATAAGAATTTACGTTGCGAGAGTTTATCTTGTTTTGTTTTAGGTGTGTAAACCTCTTTCTGCGTATAAGGGTGGTAGCCAGAATAATAAATTACTGTAGCTACGGTCATAGGTGTTGGTGTAAAGTCCTGAACTTGTTCAAGTTTAAAATCAAGTTCCTTTGTTTTTACAGCCAAATCTGCCATATCAACACCTTGCGATCCAGGGTGACTAGAAATAAAGTAGGGAATCAACTGCTGATTAATCCCTTCTTTCTTATTTATCTTGTCGAAAAGATCTTTAAGCTCATAAAATAGCTTAAATGAAGGCTTACGCATGATATCTAAAACGTCATCAGAAGTATGTTCAGGTGCAACTTTTAGTCGTCCAGAAACGTGATTCTTAATCAGTTCAACTGCATATTCACGATTAGCTTTATTTGCTTCTTCATCCTTGGTTTTGTGAAGCATTAGGTCGTAACGCACACCACTACCAATAAATGATTTCTTAACACCTGGAATTTTATCAACCGCTTTGTAGATATCAAGCATTGGCTTATGATTGGTATTCAGGTTAGGGCAAACATTGGGATGAATACATGAAGGACGTTTACACGTTTGGCAAATGCTTTCAAAAAACCCTTTCATTTGATACATATTGGCCGAAGGACCACCTAGATCAGACAAATAACCTTTAAAGTCAGGCATTTTTGTAACGTATTCAACCTCTTTTAGAATTGATTTTTGTGATCGGTTTGCAATAAATTTACCTTGATGAGCAGATATTGTACAGAATGAGCAACCACCGAAACATCCTCTATGCATGTTGATAGAGAACTTAATCATATCGTAAGCAGGGATTTTTTTTTCTTTATAACGAGGATGCGGCATACGTGTGTATGGCAAATCGAAAATAGAGTCAAGTTCCTTTTCCTTCATCACAGGGTAGGGAGGATTCACAATAATTTCAGAATCCTTATAAGCTTGGATCAGCTTCTTTGCCATCATGGAATTAGATTCCATTTCGATATGGCGAAAGTTTCCTGAAAATTTTTTCTTATCCTTTAAACAATCCTCGTGTGAATACAGTTCTTGTTCTTCCCACTTTTTTTTACTTGCATACGCTATTCCTTTTTTCGCAATAAACGAGGTTTGAGGAATCGTTGTTAGAGTCTCGAAAGGAACACCTCTTTTTAGTAATCTAACGATCTCTTTGAGAGGTTTTTCACCCATGCCATAAACCAATAAGTCGGCAGCACTGTCACATAAAATACTCGGTCTTAACTCATCTAACCAATAGTCGTAATGCGTTAGGCGACGAAGAGAGGCTTCGATACCTCCCAATAAAATAGGGGTGTCAGGGTATAGTTTTTTTAGAATTTTAGAATAAACGATACTTGGCATGTCCGGACGTTGCCCATGTCTGCCGTCGGGTGTATAGGCATCATCGTGGCGTAATCGTCGGTTTGCTGTATAATGATTCACCATGGAATCCATATTACCAGCTGTTATACCGAAGAATAAACGTGGTACGCCTAACTTCTTGAAGTCGCGTAAATCGTCTTGCCAATTAGGTTGAGGAACGATAGCAACTTTTAAGCCTTCGTTCTCTAGAATACGACCAATAACTGCAGATCCAAATGAAGGATGATCGACATAGGCATCACCACTAAATAAAATAACATCCAGCTCTTCCCATCCTCTTTCTTTCACTTCTTTAGCCGAAGTTGGTAACCATTGTGTATATAATCCTGTTATGTCGTTTTTCATCTTATCTTGTGCTTTGGCTTATCGAAATGTACTAATCGATAGCCCTTATTCTAAACCTGTGTCTCGAGTTGTTTCGAGAGGAACAAAACGCTTTGCTTTGTACTATCGGCGCAAAGTTACTACTTTATTTATAAAGATTTTAAAGAAGCTAGGGATTATACTAGTGCTCATTTGATCTGTTATCTTTGATAATTCTGCATATTTAAAAATTACCTAAAGCTTAATTTATGACTTATTATTCATATCACACGCATACAAGCTATTGCGATGGCAAGGCTAAAGCTGAAGCTTTTATCAAACGCGCAATAGAGTTGCAAATGAAGGCTGTGGGTTTTTCGTCTCACGCACCATTTCCTATTGAAGTTTGCTGGAATATGGACGAGGATCAATTAATGAACTATGTGAATGAAATTAAGTCCTTGTCAGTTAAATATCAGGAAGATATTGATGTTTACCTCTCTTTAGAGTTGGATTACATTCCTGGCATTACGAAACCATTTGCTCAAATGAAAGAAGCCTGTAGTTTAGACTATACAATTGGATCTGTGCATCTAATTAAATCACCAATTGAAAATGAGTTTCTATTTCTCGACGGACCTGATACGAATTATACGCATGGTTTGGAATGTTTCTATCAAGGAGATATTAAGAAAATGGTACGGGATTATTATGCTCAAATTAACGAAATGATTATTCAGGAGAAGCCCGATATAATTGGGCATATCGATAAAATAAAGATGAATAATAAGGGAAGGTATTTCTCGGAAGATGAAAAGTGGTATCAAGATTTATTGAATGAAACGATAGATGTTATAAAGGAAACAGATTGTATTGTTGAGATAAATACGCGTGGCTTGTATACTAAGAAATCGAAATTATTTTATCCTGATTTAAATTTTGCCAAAGAATGCAAAAAGAATCAGATTCCTGTTACTATAAGTACGGATGCACATCATCCTGATGAATTATTGTTGTATTTTAATGAAGCTGCGGAAATGCTGAAAGAATCTGGTTATGATAGCGTTCTGATTTATGATAAGGCAGAGTGGGTAAATGTGGGCATATAAAATGTGTTGAATGTTAACTTTTATTGAGAATTAATGCTATTTTTACTCGATTGAAAAATGACTGAACCTATATTAATAGTGAATAATTATAAGCTTTTTAGTGTTAGCGATATTGATAATAGATTTTGTATCAGTCGTCTAATTAATTTGGAAAAGAAATTACAAGTGGATGCATATTTCTTTGAATGAAATATTGAAGGAAACAGCTTGAATTATAAAGTGCTTCTGGAATCCATTCTAATATAAAATATTTACGGATGAAATTGGTTGATCCCAAAGATTTATTAAAAGCTAGCGAGAGTTTGAGTTGGTTTGGTGGCGAGAGCTTTGCCAAATTATTAATGTATATTCTTCGCTTGAATAAATTGAATGATTTGTACTCAGCAAACTGCGAGAAAACAGGTGTTGAATTTATTAATGGCTTAATAGATGATTTAGGAATTAAATTTGAGTTTGATGAAGAGGAACTTAAAAGAATTCCTTTAGATGGCAGTTTTATTAGTATCTCTAATCATCCATTTGGAGGTATTGATGGTATTCTCTTAATCAAATTATTGAGCGATGTTAGACCAGATTTTAAGGTGATGGCTAACTTTATTCTTCAAAAAATAGAACCACTTAAGGATTGTTTCCTTGGAGTTAATCCATTTGAAGATAGAAAAGGAGTTGCTTCAAGTATGGGAGGAATTAAGGAGGGCTTACGTCATATGAGTAATGGTGCTCCTTTAGGGATTTTTCCAGCTGGAGAAGTTTCGGCTTACCAACCAGAATCCAAAAATATTGCCGACAAGCAATGGCAGCCTTCTATTCTTAAATTTATTAAAAAAGCTGAAGTGCCTGTTATTCCAATACACTTTCTAGGAAGCAATAGTTTGATTTTTTATTTAATGGGGATGATTCATCCTATACTGAGAACGGTAAAATTACCTTCTGAGTTATTAAATAAGAAAAATAAAACCATTCGTATTCGTATCGGGAATCCTATTTCGGTTAAGGATCAAAAAGGCTTTACAGATATTAACCAGTACGGTCGTTTCTTAAGAGCAAAAACCTATATGTTAGGAAGTGCAGTAGAGGTGAAAAAATTCTACGAGAATAAATCTTCAAGTAAAAAGAAGAAGGCTGTAGATGTTATTCCTGCTGTAGATGTTAATTTAATTGATAAAGAAATAGGTGAGCTTTCTGAGTACTTACTGTTTAAATCAAAAAAATTCTCTGTTTTCTGTGCTCCGTCCGATCAAATACCTCATGTCTTAAATGAGATTGGACGACTGAGAGAAATCACATTTCGTCAAGTTGGAGAAGGAACTAATCAAAGTATAGATGTTGATGAGTACGATTTATATTATCATCAGCTATTTATTTGGGATGAAGAAAATAAAAAGATTGTTGGAGCATATCGTGTAGGAAAAGGGAAAGAGATTTTAAATAAGTATGGTTTGAAAGGATTTTACCTTCAGTCTTTGTTTAAAATGAAAAAGGCCTTTCAACCTGTGTTGAGTGAGTCAATTGAATTAGGTCGTTCTTTTATCGTAAAGGAGTATCAACGAAAGCCAATGCCACTTTTTTTATTGTGGAAAGGTATCATGTATTTTTTACTTAAGAATCCTGAGTGTCGTTACTTAATTGGTCCTGTTAGTATAAGTAATGAATATTCGAATTCTTCGAAAGATTTAATTATCAAGTTTATAATGCGTAACTATTTCGATTATGAAATGGGGCAGTTTATAAAATCTCGAAATAAATTTAAGGTAAAAGTAAAAGGTCTCGATATGGATATTTTACTTGAAGCTGCTAAGAGTGATATTAATAAGTTAGATAAACTAATTGGTGATTTTGAAGTTTCTAATGACAAACTTCCTGTATTGCTTAAGAAGTATATCTCATTAAATGCCAAAATTGTTGGCTTTAATATTGATCCAAACTTTAACGATTGTTTGGATGGTTTAATTGTAGTCGATTTATTCGATGTTCCAGTTAATATGATTGAATCGTTGACAAAAGAGATTAATAGTGAAGAGGTTAATAATCGTTTTATTACCCGTGAAAAGGATAAGTAAACTATTTTATACTTTTTAAACACAATATATTAAATAAGCATAGGTCAAATTGTATATAATTACGATCTTTGCAACTGAATTTTTTATTTGCAAAAGCCCATCACTTGGATATTCAATATATAATTAAAGGAATTGTTATAGGTCTAATGGCGTCGATACCATTAGGACCAATTGGTGTTTTAATAATTCAGAAGACACTACAGAAAGGAAGACTTGCAGGTTTTATTTCTGGTTCTGGTGCTGCTGTTGCAGATACTTTGTTTGCATCAATTGCAGTTTTAGGCTTGGGTTTTGTTATCAACTTTATTCAAGCACAAGAATTTTATTTTGCACTAGTTGGATCAATATTTTTGGTTTTTGTTGGTTTAAGAATATTCTTTACCAACACCATAAAGCAATTTAGAAAATCTCAAACTCCTGGTAAAAGAGGAATGTTAGGCGACTTTTTTGCTATATTTTTCCTAACACTTTCCAATCCAATAGCTGTTATCTTTTTTGGAGCTATGTTTGCCGGAGCATCTGTTTTTGGAGATGCTAATTCGACAAGAGTATCAATGTTCTTATTGTTAGGTGTATTGCTTGGGGGAGCACTGTGGTGGTATGCACTATCTACATTGGTTAATGCATTTCGAAAGAAATTTAGGCTTAAGCAAATGTTTTGGATTAATAAGATTTCAGGAATTATTATAGCTATCCTAGGTTTTCTTTTATTCCTTTCATGTTTTGAACCAGTCAAGTCTTTTCTACATTAGTAGATCGTAAAGGCATAAAATATAAAAAAGGAGAAAGTAATTAATTTACTTTCTCCTTTTTCATTAGGTATTTTGACCTGCTAGGCTACTTAATTGTAACCAAAGTGGCACCGTATCCATACTCCTTAAAAGAAGCATCCTGTGAACTGTGTTTTTTGTATTTCCTTTTCAGCTCAGTAAGAACCTTTTGCTTAAGAGTACCATTACCAATTCCATGGATAAAGACAATCTTTTTTCCTTTATTACTTTCATTGTCTCTCAATACTTCATGGAATTTATCCATCTGGAAATTAAGAATGTCAGCATTAGAAAAACCAGTAACTGAATCAATTAGTTTGTTAATGTGTAAATCAACTTCTAAAATATTAGTCTTAGTGTTAAGTTTTGGACTTTGAATTTTTGTCGATTGACCTTCTTTCTCTCTAATCACCTTTTTGAAATCTTTCTGGCTTAACTCATCCAATTTAAGTTCGATATCATCAGCTGTTAGTTTATTCAGAATCACTTGCTCGTGAAAATAATCAGTAAGTTTGTACGAGCTCGATTTGTAAAACTTTATAGCAGGAATTTTTACTGTTTTATTAATTGGTGTTTTAGGTGTGAAATCTCCTGATTGATAGTATAATACCTGAAAATGAAAAGCACTTATATTTCCAATATCCTTCTGATCGAATTCAGTCAATAGAATTTTTGAATTAGGATCTATATTACCAGTAGTGATTCCTTCAAACTTTTCTCCATTCTTATTAAAGAAGTTGTAAAGAAGAATGGAATTGGTGTCATTAATAAGGTATAGCTCAAGTGGGCTCGATGTAATTTCATAACCAGCTTTAGGTACAAATGCGAAATATATATCTTCCTTCTGAACTTTTAGAGGTTCGCTTTTTGCACTTGTACTTACTTTTTTATGAGTTGATAGGCTATGTGAAGTTGAAGAATTGCTTTCTGATTGAGATTCAACGACAACTAATTCTTTTTTAAGAGTTGGAATCTCGAAATCATCTTCTTCATTAAGTACCATTACAGTTTTAGCATCTACAATACGTGTAACCTTACCGCCACCTGTCTCGCTGAGAAACTTAACTTTATCTCCGATATTTATTTGCATGTGATTTTTTATTTGTAGCCATCAGGTATACGATTTGTAAAATACTCTACCAATGAAGTGGAATCTGAGGCATTGTTTTATAATACCAACAAAGTTAACTATTTTTGCATACCAATTCTACTCTCCAACTAAGGAGAATGGTATTGTTGAGAAATATTTAGAGGAGAGATGGAAATTAGAACAGAAGAAACAATAATGAGTCCACAGCAAATTCAAATAGCAGATTTTACATACGAGTTGCCAGACGAGAAGATTGCTAAATACCCTTTAGGTAATCGGGAAGAGTCGAAACTGTTGGTATACAAGAATAATGAAATTATAGAAAGAGGATTTCAAAATTTACCAGAGGAAATACCTGAAGGCACAACGATGGTTTTCAATAACACTAAAGTAATTCAGGCTAGATTGATTTTTCATAAAGAGACTGGTGCACGAGTAGAAATCTTTTGTTTGGAACCTTTGAATCCTGCAGATTATAACCTTGCTTTTCAAGCTAAAGGCGTTTGTTTTTGGAAGTGTATTATCGGAAATCTACGAAAGTGGAAAACTGGAATCCTGAAAATGAGCTTTATGTGCGAGGGCAAAGAAGAATTTCTTTGTGCAGAACATATTGAGAATTTAGACGGGGCTCATGAGATTCAATTCACTTGGGAAAATAAAGAGTTAAGTTTTAGCGAAGTGCTTGAGCTTACGGGTAAAATTCCAATTCCTCCATATTTGAATCGAGATACAGAAAATTCAGATTTAGTACGTTATCAAACTGTGTATTCTAAATATGAAGGATCTGTAGCTGCTCCAACTGCGGGTTTGCATTTTACTGATTCAGTATTCAGTCGACTAGATGAAAAAGGTGTGAATAGAGCTGAGTTAACCTTACATGTAGGTGCTGGAACTTTCAAGCCTGTTAAAGTGGAACAGATTGGTGACCATGAAATGCATACTGAGCATATTCAGGTGAATATTGAAAGTTTGGAGAAAATTATCAATGCTGAAAACAATATTATTGCTGTTGGTACAACTTCTGTGAGAACATTGGAAAGTTTGTATTGGATGGGAGTAAAGTTGTTGTCAGGGAAAGATAATCCATATTTACTTGAACAATGGGATGCGTACGCTCTAGATGGAAGTTATTCTAGAAATGAGGCATTTCAAGCAATTGTTGATTTTATGAAAAGAGAGAATCTCTCTTTGTTTAATGCTGCAACTCAGATAATAATTGCTCCTGGTTATAATTTCAAAATTATATCAGGATTAGTCACGAATTTCCATCAACCTAAGAGTACTTTGCTATTATTAATTTCTGCATTAATAGGAAATAAGTGGCATGAAATTTACAATTATGCACTAAATAATAACTTCCGATTTTTGAGTTATGGAGATAGTTCTTTATTGATGAAGTCGTAAGTGAAGATATATTAATAGATTTTATTATATTTATTATCAATAAGAGCTTTTACTCTTATTGGTAAAGTTTATAACTCAAGATTAATTAGCTTAAAAGGAATACCTTATTTATGAGAAACCTCTTCTATATAGTAGCTTGCATACTTATATCGATAATTATCGGTTTGCTTTCTCCTCTTATCTCTCCAGAATTATTCAAGCTAGTTAAATCTAATGATAGTAAGGAATTAGAATATGTTGAGATTGTTGAGATAGAGCCTGATATAAAAACTGAAAAAGTGATTGAGCCTAAGGTGAAGAAAAAAAAGGCAAATTCACAAGCTAAAACTGTTACAAAGGGGAAAGAAGATGATGATAACTATGTTGAGGAATTACCACCTGAAACATTGTTTCGAATCAATAGATATGGGAAATGGGAATTTTGGAATTACTATCGTGATGTAAGTCGTATGAAGTTTTCAAAGAAAATGAGAAATCTTTATGAAGAAACATATGGTATTAAAAATAAGAAAGATCCAAAATTTAAATATTCAATTCATGTTTTTGCGAGCAATAAAACGACTTTGATTAGTCAATTAAAACTGAAAGGTTTATATGAGAATTTTGATAAGGATGAGAATCTTTATCGATACTTTTATAGAAGTTTTGATAACTATTGGGTATGTCGTAGAGAGTTAAGAAATGTTCGCTCTAATGGGTTTCCAGATGCTTATATTGTGAAATTATAAACAATTTAGGGTTTAAAATATACAAGACAAAAAAAAGAGTAGCTAATTGCTACTCTTTTTTTTGACATTAATCTTTAGATCTTGGATGACAATTTTTAATTGTCTCTTTTAAATAATCTCTATCTAGATGTGTGTAGATCTCAGTTGTCAGAATTGACTCATGACCTAACATTTCTTGAACGGCTCTTAAATCAGCACCACCTTCAACTAGATGAGAAGCGAATGAGTGACGGAAAGTGTGAGGAGAAACATTCTTAGTTAAACCAACTTTCTTAGAAAGATTCTTGATGATAGTAAAAATCATAACACGAGAAAGTTTGCGACCTCTACGGTTAAGGAATAAAATATCCTCACTATCCTTATCAATGTTTAATTTACCTCTGTAGTTCTTAAGGTATAATTTGATTTCTTTTTTAGCTCTTTTCCCGATTGGAATTAAACGTTCTTTATTTCCTTTACCGTGAATTTTAATAAAACCCATTCTGAAATGCAAATTAGAAACTCTAAGGTCGATCAATTCAGAAACACGAAGTCCACAAGAATAAAGAGTTTCTAGAATTGCTCTGTTTCTTTGTCCTTCAGATTTGTTTGTGTCAACAGCTTTTACTAAAATGTCAATTTCTTCAACAGTTAAAGTGTGAGGTAACTTTCGTCCAATTTTTGGAGCTTCCAATAAAGCTGTCGGATTTCTGTCAATTATTTCTTCAAGTAATAAATATTTGAAGTAAGCTTTAATACCAGAAATAACACGAGCTTGTGTTCTTGGGCTTGTTCCTGCGTCATTAATCCAGGTTACAAAGTCCTTAAGGTCTTGTAATACAACTTCTACAGGGGCAACTGTTCTGCCTTGCTCCTTGAAAAATGTTGTTAATTTAGTGATGTCATTGATGTAAGCATCAATAGAATTCTTCGACAAAGACTTTTCTAATGTGAGATAAGTCTTGAAATTGTCAATTGTTGTTGTCCAATTCATTTCAATTAATTTTAAGTATGTAGTTTAGTTGTAATTGTTAATCAAACTATTTTACTAGTTTTGTTTTAACGATAGCAATATACGTACTTTTATGATAATATAACAAAACATTCTAATATTTTATTACGTAAGGTTCGTAAAAATTAAACAAAAAAATCTATGTTAAACTAAATTGAAATTTTGACGAAATGAGAATTTTGATACTAAATGGGCCTAATTTGAATTTATTAGGGACGAGAGAAAAGACAATTTATGGGTCAGAAAATTTCGATCAATACTTTGAAGAATTGAAGCTAATATTTCCAGATTTCACCTTAGAATATTTTCAATCAAACATTGAGGGAGAGATTATTAATAAGATTCATGAAGTGCGGATGTCATTAGATGGAATTGTTCTAAATGCAGCGGCATACACACATACATCAGTCGCTATTAGGGATGCTATTTCAGCTGTTGATCTTCCAATTATTGAAGTACACATCTCAAATGTGCATAAAAGGGAGGCCTTTAGACATGCAAGTATAATTAGTGCGAGCTGTGTTGGTGTAATTGCAGGATTTGGCCTTGATTCTTACCGATTAGGGATAGAAGCTCTTACGAAATTAAATAAAAGCAAATAAATTTTTTTTGACAAATGGTAAATTTCTTATTAATAAGGAATTTATCATTTACTGTTTTTGTGTATTTATTAGAATTGACGAATTGATGTTTTGGATTGACTAAAATTCTATTCTAGAAAAAAAATCATTAATTCTGAAGTTATTATTTAGACCTATTCCAATTTTCTTTTCGCAAACGTTTTACAAAGACCGTTATTATTAATAATCTGTAATACGCTAGGTTTAAATTTTAAAAAAATCATACTTTGCTTTTGAAGAGAGAATTTAAGGTGTGTAGTCCTCTTTATGCATGAGTTCTATTGATGAAGTTTATATAATCTAATTGGAAATTTGATTGAATCCGATCTATACAATTGGTTTAATCAATAGAATTTCTCGAGGCTTGCCTCGGGGTATGAGAGGAAAGTTTGAAAACCTAAGGTTTTCATAACGCTTAAAAAATGTATTTTCTACTAATGAACAAGAGACTTGTCTCTTAAAAAAATATCTCACGAAAGTGAGATTTCATTAAATACCTCGTGGGCTTGCCCTGGGGTTGTTTATTTTCGACTTAATCGTCATTGTTTTTTTTGTTTAAGGTATTTTACTTTATTGAAATCTCATTATGATTTTATGCTAGTCTAAAAATTATTTCATTTTTTGAACTTTGTTAAAAAACGCTACTGATCCTTTAAGTAAGTATTATAATCGAGAGTAAATACTGTTAATTCGCATCCATCCTTTTCATAAATTCATTATTAATTACTTTTAAATAAGTATCGGTTCAGATTAAATTAAAACTAGGTTATGAAGAAAGGCACTAAAATAATTGCAACAATCTCTGATAGAAAATGCGATGTTGAATTTCTAACTGAACTCTTTGAGGAGGGAATGAACGTTGTTCGGCTGAACACAGCTCATCAATCCCATGCAGATGCTCAGAAGGTAATTGATAATGTACGTGCTGTATCAGAAAAAATTGCTTTACTGATTGACACAAAGGGTCCTGAAATTAGAACAGTAGATATTAAAGAAGACTTCTATCTTTCAAAAGGAGATAAGATTAAAGTCGTTGGTTCTAAATCAAATCTTAATAAAGAAAATTCGTTTGCTGTCAGCTATGAGTTTTTCGTACAAGACATAGAAGTGGGTAGTAGAGTGCTTATTGATGATGGTGATTTAGAGCTTCTAGTGATTGAGAAGAACGATGATTTCTTGACAGTTGAAGCACAGAATGATGGTTTTCTTAAGAATCGTAAAAGTGTTAATATACCTGGAGTTTCAATCAATTTACCATCGCTGAGTAAGAAGGATAGAGAATTTATCCAGTTTGCTATCGATCAAGATATTGATTTCATAGCTCATTCCTTTGTTCGTAAAAAAGAGGATGTGTTAGAAATTCAGAAGATTCTTGATGCAAGAGATTCTAAGATAAAGATTATTGCCAAAATTGAAAATCAAGAAGGTGTTGATAATATTGATGAAATCCTCGAATATGTATATGGCGTAATGGTGGCTAGAGGTGATTTGGCTATTGAGATACCGGCGGCAAAGATTCCCGTGATACAACGACGAATTGTCCGTAAATGTATTGACGTTAAAAAATCAGTAATTATTGCAACTCAAATGTTGCACTCGATGATTGAAAACCCTCGCCCAACGCGTGCTGAGGTGAGTGATATTGCAAATGCGATATACAATAGAACAGATGCTATCATGCTAAGTGGAGAAACTGCGTATGGAGATTATCCTGTTGAAGCAGTAAGAGTGATGACTGAGGTTGCTAAGGAAGTTGAAAAAGAGTTGGTGCCAGATAAATTGGATCGAGAGCCACGTCATAAGGAAGTGACTTCAGTTCTTGCAAGATCTGCGGTAAATGCGTCTCAATTCCTACCTGTTAAGGCAATTGTAACTGACACTCTTACAGGTAGAACTGGACGATATTTGTCATCTTATAGAGGGAATGTTCCTGTCTACGCACTTTGTTACTCAAAACGTGTAATGAGAGAGCTAGCCTTATCGTATGGTGTTGAAGCAGATTATAAAGAATTATTGGACAGTCGTGATGAATTTGTTAAAGAAGTGATGCTCACTTTAATGGGTAAAGGTTACTTTAAAAGTGAAGATTCTGTAATTATATTAGGAGGTAGTTTCGGACCATCTAAAGGTGTTAGTTTTATGGAAGTATCAAATGTTTATCAGTTAACCCATAAGGTTTAGATTGATTGTATCCATATAAAAAGTAAAGCTCATATCGAATTCGATATGAGCTTTGTTTTTTTTATTACAGTGTTTATTTGGGCATCAAGACAACTTTCATTTCACAACGTTGACAGTTGAATTCCAAGCTGTATTTTCTATTATTATCAACTAAATAAAGAGGTCCAGGTTTATCACCTATCGATTTCACTAGCTTTGGACATTTACCAAATTCATAGCGTAGGCAATGTTTTGTTACCATTAGCGTTTTACCATCAAAATTCTTCTGAAGTTCAAAGGCTTTTTCAATATCGTTTACCCCACACTTTTTATAAAAATCTTCTGCTTTGCAATTACTCACATTCCCCATGTAAGTAATCTTATCTGAGTAATATTTTGGATGTGAAATTAGAGGTCGAGTGGCTTCTCTTTCTGCATACTGAATCCGTGCCTGTGTTAAATCGTTGAGGGTTTTTCTTCTAAGCTCGTTCAGTAACTTAGCTTGGATAAAAGGAGTTTCATTAAAGTTCACTTGAATAGAACTTAATCCATAAATGGAATCTCCAAGTTTAGATAGTTGCTTTTCAATATTGCTTTTAGCCATACCTTCATTCTTGGCTAATTCAAATGATTCATCTAAACTGTTTGACACTGAATTACCATCTTCATCAGTTATATGAATGAAGTATTGCTTGGCTAATTGCTCAAATTGAATATCGATTGAAATTTTTCGAATGCTTTTATCTTGCTTTAGTACTTTTGCAAATTCATGATCATTATTGCGATATAGTGTAACACCATCGCAAACCATACTCATATCGTTAGGGTAAATTTTATCACCCTTAACCTCATTTACTTGAATGCCTTTTAAAAGCTTATTTTTGTTGAAAAAACATAAGCCATCACCATTGTGGATAGAATATCTGCTTTTAATAAGGAAATGATCTTTTCTTACAGCAATGATCTTTCCAATTTCTTTACCTAATGCTTTAGGCGAGTAAAAGTTTGCAATTTCTGGAACTCTTCCTTTAAAGAAGTATGGTGTGAATCCTCGATTGAAAGTCCTTTCAGGATCTGCTTCAAAATTGATTTGAGTATTTCCTGATGAAGCTCTTTTGAGCTCTAGATTTGTATCTACTGTCTGATCTAGTTTTTGATTATAATGACTCGTTATATTCTTAATGTATGAAATGTCTTTTAGTCGACCTTCGATTTTTAGGGAGCAAATTCCAGCGTTTACAATATCACTTATTTCATTCGAAAGATTAAGATCTTTAAGTGAAAGGAGGTGTTTGTCTTTGGCAAGAATATTTCCTTCAGCATCTTCAAGATTGTATTTCATACGACAGGCTTGACTGCATTCGCCACGATTTGCTGATCGACCTGTGATAGCATGTGAAAAGTAACATTGTCCGCTTAAACAAACACAAAGAGCACCATTAACAAAGTACTCCAAATCTACACTTGTATTAGCTTTAATTTCTTTGATCTGTTCAAGAGAAAGTTCTCTAGCCAGAATGATACGCTTGAAACCTGCCTTTTCAAGAAATTGAATTCTTTCTAAATCGAAATTATGTGTTTGGGTGCTGGCATGTAGTTCTATAGGAGGTAAGTTCATTTCTAAAATACCCATATCCTGAACGATCAGAGCATCAGCTCCTAATTTATAGAGTTCATGGATAAGAGCTTCAGCTTCTTTTAGTTCGTTATCATAAAGAATGGTATTCATTGCAATGAAGACCTTAGCCCAATACTGGTGGGCATACTTAATTAGTTTTCCAATATCTTCCAATGTATTGCCAACAGCGGCACGGGCTCCAAATTTTGGAGCTCCTATATAAACAGCATCGGCTCCGTAGTTAATAGCAGCCATGCCTGTTTCTAAGTTTTTAGCTGGAGCTAAAAGTTCGATTTTGCGCATTTATTTTAGTTTGATTGCGAAGGTAAGATTTTAAACTGATATTAAGTTTGGGTGACGGCTTATCCCTAGAGGATGTCTATTTTTAGTAACATGAATAAAGCCTTTTTAATTAAAAAAGTATGCGTTTGCCCTGTTTGTAAAGTAAATCATGTTTGTTGCATGTCCATTTCGTAATTGAGAGGGGCCTTAAAAATTTCCGAAAAGAGAAATGTTATTTTTTTTTTGATACAAAAAAGGGATATTTCAAATTTTGAAATACCCCTTATTACTAATCGTAAATTGTTAGTTACTTATCGTTCTCGTCACTTAGCAGCATCAGATAATGTGCTGCTGACCACGAGAAATGATTTGCATTTAAACCTTCTCCACTAATCGGATGGTAGTTCTCTCTAATTGGTGCATCATCAAGCAAACCTTCAGCATTTTGCAATAGTTTTTTACTTAATAGATCTGCTTCCTTATTGTAGCCATATCTTTCTAAAGCCTTAATACCAAAGTAAGCTTGATCTAACCAAACCGGACCTCTCCAATATCCCTTAAGGGGATTGAATTTTTCATGATCGGCAACTAAGGTAGGTAAGGGAACTTTAGTCGCAAATTTGGTTGTATCCATCAGGATTGAAACCACTTTTTTTGCTTGTTCTTTTGTTGCAATGCCTGTGTAAAGAGGAATCCAGCCCTCAGGACCTTGCTGTACAGTTAAAAGTTTACCTGTCACAATTTCTCTATCGTAGAAAAAGCCAGTTGCTTCGTCCCAAAAATCAGAAGAAATTCTTTTACTTAAAGATGAAGCTTCTTGCTTGTATATATTAGCTTCATCGGTCAGATTAAGAATTTTTGCTAGTTCAGATAAATCTTCTTTTTCAGCTTTTAAATAGGCATTTAAGTCTACAGATTCTTGATTCATAGACCAGCCATGTTCATTATTTTTCAGCATTTTAGAATCATCGAAACGAACCGCATTATCCATACCTGATTCCCATTTGGCGGCTATTAGAGTGCCATCGGTTGAACCGTATTCGCATAATCCATTCTTATCATGATCACGATACTGATACCACCACTTGTGATACTTAACCAATTTAGGATACATCTCTTTTACAAATGCGATGTCTGAAGTCGCCTTGTATATTTCTAAAACAGCCCAACTTGCCAGAGGAGCCTTAGTATCTCGCCAATTGTTTTCTTTAGGATCAAAGTAAACGCAATCGGCAACCATTCCCATCTTGTCTTGATACTGGAACATAGAATGCAAATTACTTTTTGCCAGTTCAGGGTTGAATCGAACTAAGGCCACAGCTTGTTTCCAAGAATCCCACGACCAAAAACCATAGAATCCTTGATAAGCCGCCGATGGGAATACGCCTGAATGTTTAAGGTCACCAGCTGGCGATCTCCAATTGGTCATTAGTGTTTGCACACATTTAACGGCTAGTTTACGATTTTCAATTTTATCAAGTAATGGGTTTTTACTACTTAAAGCTTTGTTTAAATAGCCATTCCATCTGCTTTTATTATCGGCAAATAACTGATCCGATTTTGCTAACCAATTTGTATATTGTTTCGCTTCTTTATCAGCTTCGCGCTGATTAAAATAGTAGGAGTGAAGCAAGTTTACTTCTATAGATCCACCTGAAGCAATTTCTTGTTTATCCTTCAAAAACATTTGATAAGAATGCTTATCAGGAGAAATTTTAGTGGTTTTAGTAGCCTCATTGTGCATCACTAAAAACTCTTCACCTTTTTCAAAATCAACTTTAATACCTTTATCAGATTGACTTAATGTGATTTCTTTAGGGAATAATTCACCTTTCCATCCTACAAATAAACTTAATTTTTTGCTCCCTTTGTTTGTAATATGTGTTTGGATAAGAGCGGTTCTTGCACTTACAAAAATCAAGCTTAATTTAATACTCAGTTTTTCAAGATCTAGAATCTGTTCTAACTTTCCAGGCTTGTAATTCAACTTAGCCTTAGCTTGACTTAGATCTATAGCTGTCATGTTATCAGCATTAGTCAATTCTAATTGGCAAAGGTTCTTACTTAACCATTGTCCCCACATTTTCATTGTTAATGGGCCAGAGAATCCTCCATAATATTTTGTGCTATCTATTTCGGGTAGTGCATAACCATGCCAAGCACCCATGTCTGAAAAACCGAAGGGCTCAAGTTCGAATTGTGCCTGAGGAATGCCCTGAATATTGAGCACATTGGTCATTTCTGCCTGTAGGTCTGTTGTTTTATCAGCCTTAGGCTGGCAAGCACTCCAAACCAGAAGGGAGAAAAGTAAGATGATATCTCTAAGTTTCATATTATAAATTGTTTTTTCGTTTGACATCCCCCTGTATCCCCCTTCAAAGGGGGACTTTAATGTTCCCCTCTTGAGAGGGGATAAAGGGGAGTGTTTTATTTTTGTTGTTCAATCCAGTTGATGATATCATTAATTACTACCGCCATATTTTGTTTTACCTCAAGGTCATCAAACCGTATGAATTTAACACCTTCAGCTTCTAAACGCTTTTGTCTATTTGCATCATTTATCGCGATGAGTTCAATTGAATGACTTTCGCCATCTATTTCAATGGCTAATTGGAGTTCATGACAATAGAAATCTACGATATAATCGAGCATGGGAACTTGTCTGTGAAATTGAAAGCCGAGGATTTGTTTATTTCTTAATTCACACCATAGGAAAATTTCCGCAAGCGTGCTTTTATTACGAAGCTTCCTAGCCAATAACTTTAGATCTTTTCTGTAGGGTATAATTTTATTTTTACCCATAATTTTTGACTTATTCGTTTGAACATCCCCCTGTATCCCCCTTCAAAAGGGGGACTTTTAATTCCTCTCTAGAGAGGAGACCTAGAGGAGTTTTGTTTTTATTACTGAACATCCCCCTGTATCCCCCTTCAAAAGGGGGACTTTTAATTCCCCTCTTGAGAGGGGACTAAGGGGAGTGTTGTTTTTTATTGATATCTGTTTTTACTCAATTTATTCAGATCTTTTTCCCCATTTATTGGACGAAGAATAAATTCGTAACTGTAATCTTGTGCAGGAATTGAATATTCTGAGTGTACAGGTGCACCCCAAGAGGTATCACCACCAACGCCCATTTGCTTGTAATCAATTTGCCAGCTAATCACGTCTCCAGTTTTAATTTCAGCTCCATGTTTTTGTGGCTTTTCTTTGCCCGAATGATAGAGTTCCTTATAATCGAAAGCTAAGGCCGAACCTGATAATTCAGATTCTGCAATGACCATTAAACCTAGTGATTTATTATTGAATAGAGCCATCCATCTTAAATCTGTTTTATTTCCAGTTTCCTGAGGACGTACGTAAGGATGATATTGATCCTCAACATTACTTTTGTAATGCCCTACTGGATATCCTGTTTTTCGATCACTCATATTCTCTTGCGGTCCACGTCCAAACCATTCTATTTGATTAAAACTCTTAGGCAATTGCATTTGCATACCCAAACGAGGTAGCATTGGAATATCATTGGATTCTGGATGATACGTATTCTGTACCTTGATATCACCATTACCATAAACGAGGTAGCGTGTTTGATATTTACTTGAAACAGCCGCTAAGTCAAGAGAAACTGTCACTTCTATCACTTGATTGCTTAGTTTCTTACTTTCGAATGAAAGGACTTTTGCATTTGCACCAGCCTCTTTCCAAGCTTGGCATTTTATTGGCATGCCATTACCCAAATCATTATCAGTAACTGCTCTCCAAAAGAAAGGTTTCAAGTCTTGAGCCATCAGTTCCGTACCATTAATCTTGTAAGAATTCAAACTCCCTGTTTTCTTTGAGAATTTCATTTGAATACCTTTAGTTGTTATAATCAATTCATCTTTGTTATCCTTTAGTTTTACTTTTTCAAGATTTTTTACCGCTTTCGCAGATATTGCTTTTGAAACAGGTAATTGGAATTGTTCCCAAGCGACTAAATGTCCTTGTGGAACTAGAGGTTGCTTTTCTTTGCTATGAGCCTGAAATTCTAAGAAGTATTCTTTACCAGCTTTTGCTTCTATTGCAGGGTATGGTATCGTTATAACTTTTTCTTCGTGAGCTTTTAAGGCAATATTATTTAATTTACCTGATGCTATAACAGTCGCATCTTCCTTCAAGGTCCAATTAAAATTAAAAGAAGTCAGGTCTATAAAATCGTGACGATTGATAATTTTAAATTGATTGGATGAGTGATCTATTTTTTCGAAAGCAATAGGTTGATAAACTTTTTTTACTTCCCAAATATGTGGATGCACTTTTCTATCTCCCGTAATTAAGCCATTGGCACAAAAGTTAGAATCGTTCTGAATCTTATAGATTCCCATATCACCGCCATAGGCAAAAATAGTATCACCTTTTTCTGTTACTTTTCTGAAGGTTTGATCTACCCAGTCCCAAATGAAGCCACCTTGTAGCTGTCTGTATTTGTAAATCAAATCCCAGTAGTCTTTCAGGTTTCCAACGCTGTTCCCCATGGCATGGGCATACTCGCACTGAATAAGAGGACGGGTTTGCACCTTTTCTGCATATTTCATCATTTCCCATATTCGATCGTACATTGGGCAGAAGATATCGGTGTTCGATTCTAGACCAGCATCTTCAGACTGAACAGGACGGGAATTGTCGTGTTTCTTCATCCAATCGTAAGTGGCATGGAAATTTTGACCTCGTCCGGTCTCATTTCCTAATGACCAAATTATTATGGACGCATGATTTTTACTGCGCTGAAACATCGATTGGGTTCTGTCTAGAAATGCCTTTTTCCAATTAGGTTTATTGGCTAGTGTTTTTTCCTTATTGTAAGGATCACAACCATGAGCTTCAATATTAGCTTCGTCAACTAGGTATATACCATACTCATCACATAACTCATACCATCTTTCACGGTTGGGATAATGTGAATTCCTAACAGCATTGATATTGAACTGTTTCATCAATTCAATATCTTTTATCATTGTTTTTTCAGTGATTACACGACCATTGTCTGCATCGTGCTCATGACGGTCAACCCCTCTAATTACAATAGGTACTCCGTTGATTTGAAGTAAGCCGTTTTTGATTTCGCTTGTACGGAAACCAATTTTACGGCGAATGATTTCTATATCTTCATTATCAGAATCTTTTAGACTAATCTGTAAATCATAGAGTTCAGGTGTCTCTGCTGTCCATTTACGAACTTTAGTTATAGTAGCTTCAAAATCAATTTGATTAGCTCCTTGTTTTAGATTCGTTGTAATATTTTTATCGATGATAATCGTTTTGCCATCCAGAACTTGAATATTGACAGTTTTTGTTTCGATTGTTGCATCTGTTTTATTAAGCTCAACTTCTAGTTTGAATTGACCATCGGTATAGGTTTTATCCAAACCTGCATGAGCAAAGAAATCTCGGATGTGAGTTTTAGGGCGAGCATATAAATATACGTCTCTCTCGAAACCACTCACTTTCCAATAGTCTTGATCTTCTAGATAAGAGCCATCGCTAAAGCGATAAATTTCTACAGCTAGCTGGTTAACACCCACATTTACGTAGTTAGTAAGATTAAACTCAGCAGGCGTTTTACTTCCTTGGCTATAACCAACTTTTTTGCCATTTACCCATAAATACATCGCTGAGCGAACGCCACCAAATTGGATGTAAATTTCCTCACCATTCCAGTTTTCTGGGATTATAAAGTCTCTTTTGTACGAACCTACAGGATTATAATCGTGAGGAATGTTGGGTTCATTGTTTGGGAATGGGTATGAAACATCGGTATAAATAGGCACTCCGTACCCTTGTAACTCCCAATGTCCAGGTACTTTAATGTCTTTCCAATTCGAAATGTCGTAATTTGTTTTATAAAAATCGACAGGACGATCAGCTGGCTTTCGAACCCAGTTGAATTTCCATGTTCCATTAAGATTGATATAGTATTCTGAATTCTCTTTTGAATTTTTTAGAGCATTTTTTAAACTGCGGTAGGCAAAATAAGATGCTCTTGGTTTTTCTTTGTTAATGCCAATGACTTGAGGATTTTCCCAATCGTTGACCATTGCTTTCTCTTGAGCAAATATGCCCTGGTAGAAGAGAATTAGCAAAAGCGTTAAAGTTGTTCTCATTTTAATAAATTTATGATTAACAATTAGTGATTATTAATTGGTTTAACTTCCTTGTTTATTATTTGTGTATTTAGTGATGAGTACATTCCTAATTTCGGTAAATAAATCAACAACAGCTTGCATATTTTCATTTGTTTTATCCGTAAGGAATTGTTTCGCCCTTTTAGGACTCTTTTTATAAAGTTCGCTTGCTTTTTTGTCGTTAGCAATCAAATTGTCGAATAAACGTTGTTGAAAAGGATCACGATATTTTCTCATATCCACAACAGCATCTTGCCAACGTAGATACAATAGGTTATCAACAAAATCGATAGCCCAGCGCGCTGAAGCAGGATTGTACTTTTTAGGATCGTAGTTTTTATATGATTCGTGAATCTTCTGTGTTCCAGCATAAATAGGAACATAAGGTGAGGTGTACTGATTGTCTTGAAATACCCAGTAAACACCACCAATTGCATCAGGTAACCATGAACGTAATTGGCAAATCATACCATAGTTTCCTTTGGATACATTCCTGCGATTTGTGATATCAAGAAGTTCTCTCATTGCCGTTGTTGGAAATGGCGTTGTTAATGGACTCTTAACC
This sequence comes from Marinifilaceae bacterium, assembly GCA_016744515.1. Lineage (GTDB taxonomy): Bacteria > Bacteroidota > Bacteroidia > Bacteroidales > Marinifilaceae > Ancylomarina. The sequence goes on from JADGEF010000001.1 coordinate 38,793, forward strand.
AACTTGCCATCTTTAGTAGGAACATACCAGTCTGGATCAGATGTTTTATCGTAAATAGTCCCTTCGAATGTAGATCTTTGGAACGCCATAATATCTTGTACCGATATTTTCTTTTCAGGTTTTACAGAAAAAGGATAAAGGGATACATCTTCTACGTATTGATGGTAAGCATCTTGCCCTTTGTAAGGATTGCTTAAATTTCTATTAGGCCACTCTTTTAAGTTTGGAGCAAATGTTGAATAAAACAACCAAAATCGTCCGCTAGCCCATTCTCTAAAGCAAGGACTATAAGCTTCTTGCCAAATGAAAGGTTTACCCGAATCTTCTTTGTACCAACCCTTATCAATTGCAACTTGTTTGTAATTATCTGAAGCCATAAACCACTCAGGTTTATTAAGGTCAATTTCCTTAATAATACTCCAGTTTGGCACAATGGCGATGTGATCGTCAGGAACTCGTTGAGCAGCCCAAATGGCACCTGCTTTCCCAGATTCAGGAGTCCAATCCTTGCCTACAGCCACAATTTCAAGTATCCATACTTCATTTGGATCTGCAATCGATAGAGCTTCAGATTCAGGTCCACATGAAGGTAAAAAACCATATTTATTCATGAGTGAGGTAATCAATTTGATAGCTTCACGTGCTGTTTTGCATCGTTGTAGAGCAAAAACCATAGCTTGCTCTACTGTCATAATTTGTTTACCAGATTCATGATCAACCTGCAATTCAGATTTTTGACTCAATGTACTTTCAGCGATAGCCAATTGAAACTCATTCATATGAGAATAGGCTGAGTGAAAGTAAGTGTATGTTTGTTCAACCTGCGGAATTTGACCTATAATTTCGCCATAGTTATCTAATGCACCATTTATTTCCTGTAAACCATAGTATACTGGAGTCATACTTCCTATTGGAAATTTTTGTCCGTGAACAACTCTTATTCGAGTATCGTTTCCACCATATGTATGGGAAGTGATTACTGAACCATCAATAGTCGCTTTTTTCCCTGCAACAATGTCTGTGCAAGCTAAGGCATGTTGCCAAATAGCGATAAACACAAACACCGGAATTAATAATAATTTTTTCATAGTTTTTATTTTTGAAGAGACGCACGGTCGCACGTCTTTACGAATATTATTTTTTGATTAATTTTGTTTCATCAATATCTATATTTAACCAAGTTTCTAGTGTTTGTACAATTTTGGTTTGCATCTCGGGTGTAAAGCTTTTTATTCTGGTACCGTGCGAGCCAGTAGGGTGAATGAATTTTTGGCATTTTGTATTGTCTTTTAAATCTACTTGAGTTGCTGACCAAGTGTCGTATTCGCCATAAATAAATAGCATTTTTTCAGCCTTAGTTTGTAACCACTGATTAACCGCAAGCATTGATTTAGGATTAAAGGTTCCGTCAGCACCTTCAGGCAGTGTAAAATCGAAAGTTAAATCCTTATCGTAATTTATGTATTTTTTAAAAGGTGCAACTTCGTAGCTATACATTCCAAGCTCAGTTAGTGCCTGATAGAAAAAGGGCTGTTGTTGTTTGATCTTTTTACTATCGAAAAAATTAAAAGGAGATGCTTTGGCTAAATGCGCAAATAAATCAGAAGCGCTTGCATTTGATTTAGGAATTTTATCAATAGTTGTATTTCCCCATTGCCAAAACGCAAAAGAGTACTCAAGAATATTCAAATCCAATGCTTTTTCAACTCCCATTTTAAAATTATACTTTTTCTTTTTGGCATAATCTTTTAATAGAGGTAACAGCTGTTTTCTATTTTTGAAACATGCTATCTGGAAATTTCTAACCTTTGAACGAGCTTCTTCGCTACCTACAGTTGCTAGGTGTTTGTATATCCTTTTGTCTTCACGTTCCAAATTCATTGGTGCAACATAGGGAACACTTACGTCAACATCATTTGGGTAAAAATATCTGTGATAGATTGTTGTTTGTCCACCCTTACTTATTCCTGTTGAAATCCATTTGTTTGTATAAATCTTTTTTAAGGCCTGAATTACGGTATGTTGATCGGCGGCAGCTTGTTTTATATTCAGGTATTTCCAATCTAAACTATCAGGACGAGAATGATTAAAGTAACGGTGTTCGATCGTAAGTTGATTGGCATCCATTAATTTACTGAGTTCTCCTGCTTTCTCAGTCCAAATATTATAGCCTTGTATTTCTACAACCATAGGTTTGGAAAGATCACGATGTCCTAAAAGTACTCTTTGTTTAAAAGTCCCTAATTCAGGATTTTCGTGATCGATAGGTTGTGTAAACCACATTTCATAGTATTCGGTAAAAGTGGTGTCACCTACAATCTTTTCGACACTTACATTAGGCAGTGCTTTAAGTTGAGTGAGTAAATCTTTAGTTTTAGTTTGGCATGCAGTTGCTAGCCAAATAAATGTGATGATTAGTAGGTAGTTGAATTTTTGAAGTTTCATGTGTTTATTGTTTCTTTAGGTCATATGGAAATCGCCTAAATAGTTGTCTCCTTCTGTTTGAAAAGGTTTACTAATAGCTTATTTCATGTATTTAGATTATTTTTAACTTGAGTTTATTTCGAAAAAAGAAAACCTGATAGTTTGAACCAAATATTTGTTGCAAAAAAAGTAAATCTTATATAGTTCAGTTCAGCTTACAGGTTTTCTATTGTCTTGTTTGTTCTTGTATTTTATCTGAAAATAAACCCATTTTTTAGGGGATCATCTGGGTCGAAATAAAAATCGTTTTGCCCTGTTATCGAAGCAGTACCACTCACTTCTGGAATTACAGCTTGATGTTCGCCATATTTACAAGCTTTAATAACTTTTACCGTCATCGTACTACTTAAAATGCTTTCAATTGTAATTTCTTTATTTTTATTAAGTTCTTCCTTAGCATAGTGTATGGCTGCACGAGCACTTACTCCAGATCCTGTTGGAGAGCGGTCGACTTCACCTTCGGCAAAAATGCAGACATTGCGCGAGTGGTTCTTCGGATTTTTGGCTTTCCCAATAAAAATCGTTCCATATAGAAAGCTTAAATCTTCTTCGAAAGGATGTTTAACTTCGAATTGATCCATAACCGCATATTTTATTTTACGACCATAGTCAATCAGCTTATTATAATCCGATTCATCCAGATTCAATCCTAAGTCTTCAGCTTGTACGTAGGCATAAAAAGCACCACCATAAGCTAAATCAAATCTGACTTTCCCAATTTCTGGAACATCGACAATCTGATCTCTTAATGCTATAAACGATGGCACATTTTGAAATGTAACACGTTTAACTTTCCCTTTTTCTCTGAATGCTTGGCAGGTTATTCTTCCTGGAGGTGCATCAATACGAATGATAGGATTGTTTTCTTTTCGAATGATCATATCTGTGTCCAATACCAAAGTAATAAGAGCAATCATGGCGTGACCGCACATGGTACTATAACCTTCGTTGTGAAGGAAAAATGTGCCGAAGTCACCGTCTTTTGTAGTAGCTTCAGTAATAATTGCACCATACATATCAGCATGACCACGAGGTTCCCACATGGTTCCTGTTCGGATATAGTCATAATTGTCACGGAAATAACGGCGCTTTTCAAGAATTGTAGTGCCTTTTATTTCTGGTAAGCCACCCGTAAAAACTCGTAAGGGTTCACCTCCCGTGTGTAAATCGATGGTTTTTATCTTTAACCAGTCTTTAGGTGCTTCCCATTTCCAATCATCAAGTATGCTCATCGTTTAAGGATAAAGTAAAAAGGTTAAAGTTGCTAGTTGATTTTATAGTTATTGGGAACATTCTTATGCATCAAATGTTTAACAAAGAAATCCCATCGTTTTCTTAAAAAATATTTATTATAGTAAAGTGTGCTATGATTACATCCAGGAATTAACAGCAATTCAAAATCCTTATTGGCTGCTATTAGAGCATCAGCCATTCTCATAGATGCTGCTGGATTAACGTTATTGTCCATATTTCCATGAACTAATAATAATTTACCTTCAAGTTTATTGGCTAGTAAGAAGTTTGACTGCTCGTCGTAATGTTTGTTAACGGGAAATCCCATGTATAATTCGGGCCACCAGGCTTTTGCCGATCTGTGATCGTGATTTCCAGCAGAGGATACGCCAACTTTATAGAACTCAGGGTGAATTAAAAGGGCATGGGTTGCATCATATCCTCCAGCAGAGTGACCATAAATTCCAACATTATTAATATCCATATAAGGGTACTGTAAAGACAGTTCTTTAATGGTTTTTATATGATCCAAACATCCTATGTCACCTAAGTTTTTATAAGAAAAGTCGTGGAATGATTTCGATCGGAATGCCGAACCTAAACCATCAACTGTCAGTACAACAAAACCTAGTTGTGCCATTGGAACGTCCATATTGATTAATCCTCTTCGGAAAGTTTTTGGAGACCTAATGGTTTGAGGTCCTGAATAAGTTCCATCAATAACAGGGTAAGTCTTATTATTATCTAAATTAAACGGTCGGTAAATTACGCCATATATGTCTGTTTTGTTATCGCGAGCTTTCAGTTTGTTCATTTCTGGAGCTTGCCATCCCATATCTACAATATCCTTTATATCAGTCTCATCAACTTTCATAATTAACTTTCCAGTTTTACTGTTGCGAATCACGAATCGATCTGCTAGATTAACTCTTGAGTAATTATCAAAAATATATTTGGTGTTTGGGCTGATTGAGCAAACGTGTGTTGCATTTTCAGGACTTAGTAGTTTTAATTCTGAACCATCAAAATTGATAGAATACAGATAATTGTAATAAGGATCGCCCTGTTCTTTACCACAAGCGCGGAAGAATATTTTTCTGTTTTTTTCATCTACTTTACAAATCTCACGTACAACATAGTTACCTGTGGTAATCTTATTTTTTAATTTTCCAGTGTTGTAATCGTACAGATATAATTGATTCCATCCTTCTTTTTCGGAGCTCCAAATAACTTCATTAGATTTTTTTGTAACATGGTATACAAGCATGTTTGGATCCACATAAGTGTCCGAAGATTCTGATATAACAACTCTTGATACACCAGTAGTAAGGTCTAGAGCAATGAGTTCTCTTTTTTTGTAACCACGGTAATATCTTAAAGTGTAAGCTTGAGTTTTGTTAAGCCATTTAAAGCCATACTCAAGGAATACGCCATTTTCTGGCAAATCACATTTAATTTCTTTTCCTGTTTCGGTATCGAATATCGCATATGAAACACGTGTTAAATCCTTATCACCAGCAATAGGTCTTTCATAAGAATAAACTTCAGCACGGAATCCTTTTTCAGGACTACTTTTGTACAGATATAGATTTTTTGTATGCTTACGATTGTATTTAGAACAAATAAGGTATTTGGAATCAGGAGACCAAGATGCGTCAATTTCGAACTGATCTTGTTGATTTGCACTTTCATTTTTGACAAAATACCAAGAGATGGAAGTCCCATAACTCAATTTCGCATTTCCATCGGTTGATAGTTGTACTTCGCTATTTTCACCATCACTTTTGAGGTAAATATTATAATCCTTTATAAAAGCGATTTTTTTCTTATTTGGAGATACTAATTCTGTTTTCTTATCTGTTTTGATTTTCTCTTTCTTAACCAAACTGTAATTTTCCAAATTAACACTTAAGGAGAAACTGTCGATTTGGAATGAGATATTTTTATTCTGATCTAATTTAACTTTGCTAAGTTTTAGATCGAAAGCACTTGTTTCTTTTTTTAGTGTACTAGAGATTAAAGCAGACATCTTTTTGTGATCGAAGAGGGGGCTTCTATTCTTCTTTTTGATATCGATAAGAAAATATTCTTGTCCTTTTCGTGTTTTTGTACTGTACCACAATGAATCACCTTTACCTATCCAGTTTGGGTTGATGTTACTGTTGTATATCTTATCTTCGATATTACACCAAAGCCATTTTTCTGCTTCCTTATAATCTTTAAGTTCTCCTTGTCCGAATATTTTTCCTGCGGATAAAAGAAGAAGGAGTAATATGGTAATGCGATTTAGTTTCATGTGTCTATAATATGATTTTAAATTATTCGCAAAAGCTCATGATGGTTAAAGCCTATTTGTCACATAAAAGTCGCCTAACTAGTCATTCCATTTTGTTTGGAGATGCTTGCTTATGACTCATTTCATTTTGATATTTGCTTACAATTGAATTTGGGTTCCAATATTATTCTTAAGCGCTTTTTTATACATACATTCAGCAACAACGACATCAAAAAGTGCCATACCTACTGATTTAAAAAAGGTCGTTTTTGACTGATCAATATTTTGCTTAATAATTAACTCACTTATTGGTTTTATTTGGTTTGCTGTTAGCTTCTTTTCTGATAGTGGGATTGATAAATCACCACTTTCTTTTGCTGCAAATGGCGTATCAACCCAAACTTGATCTACTAATGGGAATAGTGCATCTGGAAATTCTCTCATATCTGGTTTGTATGAGCCGATACCAATAAACGATTTCCCTTTTAAAAGGTCTGAATTGTCTGGAATCACAGGAGTTTGTGATGAAGTCGTACAGATGATTATTTCAGACTGTTCTACTAAAGTCTCACTTTCGGAGCAAATGCTTATTTCTATATTTGGGAGTGCTTTTTTAAGCTCAATAATAAACTCTTTCGCTTTTTCTTCATTTCTATCGTAAACCAAAATTTCTCGAACAGGTCTAATAGAACTTGCGAAGATAGCTTGCGTAAATCCTTGAATTCCTGTGCCTATAATTCCAAGTTTAGTACTGTTTTCAGGACTTGTATGTTTTATACCAATTGCTCCAACGGCTCCAGTTCTTATTGCTGTTAATGCTGCACCATTCAGTAGAGCCAAAGGTTCACCAGTTTCACCATCATTAAGTGTCATCACACCATAAATTGACGGTTTTCCTTTTTGTGAATTTTGTGGATTAACACTTACTAGTTTGGTTCCAAAACATGATTCGGTAAAACAAGGCATCAACAATAGAGTATTGTCTCCTTGGTGTGCATGCATCCTGTCAGGCATGTGAAATTGCTCTTGATGGAAAAGTGTAAATGCTTTAGTAATAGCATTTATAACTTCCTCAGGACTTAGAAGATTCTCAATTTCTTTTTTAGTAAGTATTAGCATTGTTTATTTCAAAGTGGGAGAAGAGATATGATAATCTCTTCTCCAATATAAATAAATTAGGCTCTTTGAGCTTCTACATCTTTAATGCTCTTAGGAATTGGTTTTCCTAGTAAGCGAGCTCCATCCTTAGTAATTAAGAAATCTTCTTCGTTTCTACATCCACCAAAGTCTTTGTATTGCTCTACTTTATCGTAGTTTATGAACTCAGAGAAACGGTTTTCTGCTTTCCACATATCTATTAGTTCAGGAATGAAATAGATTCCTGGCTCGATAGTTAAAACAAAGTTCTCTTCTAACTCGCGACCTAAGCGTAATGATTTAAGTCCAAATTGTGTGCTTTTAGCTTCACCATTGTAACCAACATATACTTCACCAAAGTTTTCCATATCATGAACATCCATTCCCATCATATGACCTAAACCACACTGGAAAAATAGAGCATGAGCACCTTGCTGAACTGCAGCGTCTAGGTCACCTTTCATGAAGCCCATTTCTTTCATTCCTTCGGCAATAGTACGTCCGGCTTTCAAGTGTACATCTTTAAATTTAACACCAGGAGCAAGCATATCGATTGCAGCATTATGTGCGTTAAGTGCAATTTGGTATATTTCTTTCTGACGAGTTGTAAAGGTTTTATCAACAGGAAAAGTACTTGACATATCACCAGCATAATGCATGCTGTTTTCAGCACCACAGTCGAGGAGTAACATGTCGCCACTTTTAAGAGTATTACCATGATAATGGTTGTGAAGTGTTTGTCCGTTTATAGTTGCGATAGTTGGGAAAGATAGTTGTCCGCCAGAAGCGATTGCAACTTGTTGAACAGCAGCTGCAACTTCTGATTCTTTCATACCTGCACGAGCCATTCTCATTGCAGTTAAATGCATGTTAGTAGTAATATCGACTGCGTCTTCAATTAAAATAATCTCTTCTTTACTTTTGTAGTTTCTTTGATTTATAACGGCTTTTACAAAATCAATAGATTGATTAGCATTAACATCTGAAGGAATAATATTTAGTAGATCGAAATATTTTACCTGATGTTCTGGTCGGTAAGCAGGAAGGTAGTGGATATTTCTTCCTTTAGACATTGCATCTTGAAGGTATTCTTTCAACCTAGCACTAGGTTTTGTTTCGTTGATACCTACCAGTGCACTTTTATCTTTTATTGAAGGTTGAGTACCCATCCAAACAACATGATCGATAGTGAGTTCATCACCAAAAATAATTTCACGATTTTCATCGATATCTATAATGGCATTTAAACCTGCATAGTCAGATCCGAAGAAATATAGGAAAGTACTATCCTGACGAAAGTGGTAGGTGTTATCAGCATAATTCATACCAGATTCATTGTTTCCTAAAAATAGGAGAATGCCTGATTTTACATCAGATTTAAGTTTACTTCGTCTGTTGATATAAGTTTCTTTTGAAAACATGATGTTGAGTTTTGTGTTTATTTATGTTAGGTATTGTCGGGTTTGGCTAATAGCCTTTTAAGTTTGTAAACTTTAAGCCTATAAGCTCATGAGAAAATTTACTGAATACAAGTTTCCCATGTAAAAAGTATAATCTATTGAATTTATTTGAACAAAATAAGTTTGAAGAGTAGGGGAGGGTATTAACAAATCCAACATTCATACAAACCTTTGTACGAACAATTGTAGAGAAGTATAAAATTGTTATAGCAAATCATTCAATTAATTGTTAATTGTAGAGTAAATTTATAAAAAAAAAATTGTTAATTCGTTTTAATTCTTTAAAATGACTTTAAACTGATAATTATCATGTTTATGGTATAATTGGAATAAGAGCTTTGGACTAAAAACAATATCAAAAACTTTTATATTTAGAATGGAATTGTATCTTCTTTTTATAAGAACTGAAGAGTTATAGGGACGATAACTGGAACTAAAACCGTTAATACAATTCCACTAAAAACTGCAATAATAGCATATTCTTTGCCAGAGTATTGAACAATGATGGGCATGGTGGTATCCATTGCGGTAGCACCACCCGATGCAATTCCAGCAAGCTTACCGAAATATCGAACAAATATAGGCGTTGCTAATAGAGTAAGAACTTCTCGAATAATATTAGAAAGTAGGGCGATTACCCCTAAAGTTTCGCTATGAAATTCGGTAATTATAACTGATGATAGACTATAATAACCAAAGCCCGCACCAACTGCCATAGCTTCACCAAAGTTAATGTTTGATAATAGAACAGATATGGCTGATACACCAATTAGTGATCCTACGATTACTGATAATGGAACAAGTACAATTTTAATATTGACTTCACGGATAACTTTCCACGAATCACGATCGGTACCTATACCGATTCCTACTAAAAACATAAGTAAATAAAGTGCGTATATACTGAAGTCACCTTCTAATAGAGAGCTAGGTAAAAATTGAGTTAGTCCTAGGATTAGACCTAAAATAAAAAAACTGAGAATGATTAAACTGCCTTTCATGGAAAATAGATGTGGGATTGTAGAATTGAGATTTAAGTGTCAATTAGATTTTTAGTCTAATCGGACTTCTTAGTTTGGAAGAAAAATTTGTAGGTAGCCCAAGCACAAACTAAAGATCCAAAAATTGCTCCAAGAGTAAGGACTAATGCTTGAATTCCAATCGTATGTAGGTTGTTAATTATTTTATCATTGGTACCAACACCTATTCCAAGAAGAAATAAGAGAAGGAAGATTGAGAATGATGTTAAGATTCCTACGATTTTTATGATTTTGGGTCTATTCCCAATAAAAAGGCCAATGCCCATTCCTAAAATCATAATAGCTAGTACGATGATGATATCTTGTAGCATAAGTGAAAAAGTGATTTGTAAATTTGTCTTGAAAATTATTCTTTTGGCAAAGTAAATAAATATGTTGCCAGATTAGTATTTAGATGTAAAATAATTCTTGTGAAATATATTGAGCGAAGTTAATTAAAACTCCGCTCAATAATCTAACTACTCATTCATGAAAAAAATCGTTATTTAGTTATTTGTTATTAACGAATTAGTATTTGTTTCCTCCTCAGGTACAGGAAGATAGTAATGTTCAGCACCATCAAAATTGGAACGATTAGCTGTTGCCATAGCATTTTCTAATTTACCCCATCTACGTAAGTCTAAGAATCTTGATCCTTCAAGGGTGAATTCCATAATTCTTTCGTGTTCGATTTGTGCTTGAACTTCAGCCTGACTTGTACCCGTCATTGCAGGCATGTCGCCATGCTTTGCCCTGATCTGATTGATTAGGTTAATTGCTGAAGTTGTACCACTTGCACCATCAATTTCATTCACAATTTCTGCATACATAAGCAATACATCAGCATATCGCATTAAAGGCATGTTTATAGCTGATCGATCAGAAAAATTGTCTGCGCTAGCAGGAATATATTTTCTGAAGTTGATTTTTGTGGTGGAAACATTAAACCATTGATCGTAGGTTTTTCCATACACATTGGGATTGGCAGAATCATTAAAATAATCATCGCGGAAAAGACAGGTTTCGTACAATCTTGAATCGTGATTTCCATCTGTGTTTATTTTGCCTTCCTTTTTCATTTCGCTAACTAATGCGTTGGTGCCTAAAATCTCTTCCCAGAAACCGAATTCAGTAGCGCCCATAAAATACTGGAACCACATATCATATTTTGCACCACCATCTTTAATTGAAGATAGTTGAAGTTCAAATACAGATTCGTTAGAATTTTCATTAGTACCATCGAACATTGAAAGGAAATTATCTTCCAAGCTGTAATTATCTGATTGAATAACTTCATTTAAAGCTTTTTTAGCTTCAGTTAAATATGTTGAGTTATTTTCTTCAGCAGCTCTGTATAAGTAAACTTTACCTAGATAAGCATTGGCAGCACCTTTTGTTGCACGACCAATATCATTTGCAGAACGTTGTTTCGCAAGTACTAGAGCAGCAGCTTTCAAATCGGCAATGATAAAATCGTAGACTTCTGTTCGTGGCGAATCTGCTTTTATTAGATTAGTATGGTCTTGAGGAGTTTTATCTCGGATAATAACTTTCTTGTAGTGAGATAGAATTTTGAAATAATAATATGCTCGTAGGTATCTGGCTTCTGCGATAATCTCGTTACTAACGTCTTGATCTATTTCCCCTGCAGGGATATTAGGTGTATTTTCAATAACTTGATTACAGAAATTGATACCACGATAATTGGTTTTCCAAACCAGATTTAGAGCATAGTTTCCCGGAGTATAAGAAAAATTAAAAAGATCAGTCCACCAGGTATAATTAAAAGCATCGGCACCAGGTTTTATCATATCATTTCTGTAATATTCAATAACTGGACGGCCTTCTTGCCACTCATCCCATCCAGTAAAACTTTCCAGTTGGGAATATGCTGAAGCTAAACCCGAAAGAGCATCTGATTGATTTCTCCAATAATTGTCAGAAGTGAGTTTGTCGGGAGATTTTTGATCTAAAAAATCATCGCAGCTCGTTAGGGGAGCAAAAATGATTAGAGCCAATATAAAATATAATAATTTATTCATGATTTTTAAATTTAGAAAGTTACTTGAAGACCGAAAACATACGATTTGGTCATTGGGTAAATTGTTCTGTCCACACCTCTTGTTAATGCATCAATTTCACCAGTTTTGCTATTCATTACCCCAGCAACTTCAGGATCAATGCCAGTGTAGTCGGTTAGTGTTAATAAATTCTGCCCGCTTGCATACAGACGCATTTTACTTAGGTGTAATTTATTACATATCGATTTTGGTAGTGTGTAACCAATTTGAATATTTCTCAATTTTAAGAAACCTCCATCTTCAAGGAAACGAGTAGATTCGTTGGTGTTTCCGTTCGGATCACCTAATACTGCACGAGGCATATTTGTATTCTTATTATCAGGAGTCCAAGCATTCAAAGTGTTTTTTGTAAAGTTTCTACCGGCTTCCATACCTTCCATTTCGAAACGATTCCCATTATAAATTTTGTTGCCTGAAACACCTTGCCAAAACATAGTGAAGTCGAAGTCCTTGTAAGTTGCTGAAAAGTTGATGCTGTATTCGAAATTCGGGATCCCGCTTCCGCTGTAAACCTTGTCATCTTCATCAATTTTTCCGTTGCCATCAATATCCTTGTATCGAATATCTCCAGGTTTTGCATTCTTTTGAATTGGATTACTATTAAGAGAATGTTTTGTGATTTCAGCTTCTGATTGAAAAATACCATCGGCTTGATACAAGTAAAACGCACCAATTTCGTGACCAACTCGAGTTTGGTTAGGGTAGTGAGATGAGCCATATTTTAGACCTTGACCATAAAGAACTTGATCTGCATTCGCCAAGGCAACAACCTCGTTATTCATGCTAGCTATTGTGGTTGTAATGTTGTATTTAAACGCATTATTTCTGTTCGAGTATGTCAACTCCAATTCGAGACCTTTGTTTACAATTTCACCAACATTAACTGTAGGGTTATTTACACCTGCTGATAGAGGAACATTCTTAGTGATCAACATATCCGAAGTTGTATTTTTGTAATAGTTGATTGAACCGTATATTTTCGAATTTAAGAATGAATAGTCAATCCCAATGTTGATAGACTCTGTTTCTTCCCAACGTAAGTTATGGTTTGCTATATCCCATGCAGCAGAACCTGTCCATGCATTTTCGCCATTCCCTTTTGAGTAACCACCTACATAGGTGTTTGTATTGGTGATTAACAATTGGTATTCGTAATTCTTTAAGGTATCTTCATTACCTAAAAGCCCCCAACTTGCACGAAGTTTTAAGTTGTCGATAAAATTATACTCCTTCATGAAATCTTCTTGAGTAATTCTCCATCCTAATGAGGCAGAAGGAAAAATTCCATATCGTTCATCTTGTCCGAATTTAGAAGAACCATCGCGACGCATCGTAAACTGGAATAGATATTTGTTATCGTAAGAATAATTAATTCGACCTAGTACAGATGCTCTATTGTAGGTGTATTTTGAACCTGAAGTTGTGTAGGTTCCTCCTTTTCCACTATTAATAGTTTTGAAACTTGGATCATCGAATCCAATTGGAACCGTTTTTTCTACAATATCACCATCATCATTAACTGAACGTTCAATGGTTTTTCCTTCAACCTGGGCTTCATTCCAATTTTTTGTGTTGTGATTTATCGAGAATGCAGCAACGCCATTAAAAGAATGCTTGTTGAATTGTTTGTTGAAAGCCAACATTGTTTCAATAATTTCTTCTCGTGTATTGCTATTGTATTCAGAAACTGATGGGTACTTTACAATAATTGTTGGATTAGCAATATAATCAGGATGATATTTGTAGTCTTTGTAATTTGAATTTGTTAAACCCATTCGAGTTGTCCAAGTTAACCATTCAGAGATCTTAAAATCAAGATTTATATTAGCAACCACATATTGATTTGTTTTTTCCTGAGTGTTAAAGTGATCCATTGCAACAGGGTTGTCATTGTTTGGAATCCCATTGTTGGTTAAACCGTAACCATATTTCTCATTTGTATCAAAAATAGGAACCAGAGGGGATATATGGTAGGTTTCTTTTAGTGATAATTGATGAGGATGATCTGTAGTTTCTGTATACGAGAGTGATCCGTTCAGGGTTAATCTTCCTTTGGTTGTGCCCATGTTAGCACGTAATGATTTTTTTAGATAATCAGATCCAAGGATGATACCATCCTCGTCGGTGAAGTTTCCAGAGAGACTAAAATGTCCGAAATCACCAGCACTGCTAATTCTTAAATTATGATTTTGAGAAATTGAGTTACTAATGACTTCTTTAGTCCAATCTGTATCATGTGAGCCAGGATTAGTAATGTAAGCAGGTAAATCTGTTCCAGCATTATTGTATATTTGTTGATGTACTTTCAAATATTCATTGGCGTTGAGTAAATCATAAGTATCAACAGCTTTATTAAAGCTTACGTATGAATTGAATTCAATAAGTGTTTTTCCTTTTTTCCCTTTTTTAGTGCTAACTAAAACAACTCCATTTGCGGCACGAGAGCCGTAAATTGCTGCTGCTGCACCGTCTTTAAGAACTTCAATGGATTCAATGTCACTGCTACTAAGGAAATTAATATCTCCAGGAATACCGTCTATTACATATAAAGGTTGGCTATTTCCAACAGTTCCAATTCCCCGAATTTTTACATCTAGACCAGCACCAGGAGTACCACCTATTTTTGTAATTGAAACACCAGCGATCTTTCCCTGCAAGGCTTCAGTTGGGTTTGTGGCTGCGACTTTGCTTATTTCATCACTTTTTACAGATGATATGGCTCCTGTTAAGTCACTTTTCTTCTGTGTACCATAACCTACAACGACGACTTCGTCAAGACCAAGATTTTCAGATTGCAGAACGACATTTAGATTGTTATTCTTAATAATAATCTCTTGAGTTGTCATACCTACAAAAGAGAAAATAAGCGTTTGCCCTTCTTCAGCCTGAATAGTAAATTCCCCATCAAAATTGGTACTTGTACCATTAGATGTTCCTTTTACGACAACTGATACTCCAGGGATAGAAAGCCCATCGTCAGCAGAAGTGACAATACCCGTTACGGTGTTTTGGTTTTGTTCAATATTGCCGGAATTTGATGTTTGTGAAGCTTTCACCAAGGTAGGTGAAAATAGAATTACGATGATGCATAGTTTCATGAGCCATGAAACGCAGCATTTTTGCGCATAGTGGAATTGCGCAAAAGGGGTTGCATTTTTTTTCATAAATTTAGGTTCGTTAAAGTTAATGCCAGTTGTCTTCTTTTTTTTGCAATGGAAACAACTGAGCCTATTTAATCTAAAATAATTCCTCGCAGCTTGCTGCGGGTTTAAAAGAGGAAAGTTTGAAAACCTAAGGTTTTCATAACGCTTTTATAAAAGCGTATTCCCCTAATGAGGGAGAGGCTTGCCTCTTAAAATACTTATCTCACGAAAGTGAGATGCCATTAAAGACCTCGTAAGTTTGCTTTGGGGTTGTTTATTAGGCAGGGATTGTTGGTAGCTTTCTCTGCCTTTTTTATGCAATCTTACTTTGGTGTTGAGAAGATTATAATGAATAATCTATTTTAATGGCTGTGTATATTGATTTGTTTTTCTTTTCCCATAAAAACAGGATGTGAGGACATTTCTATTGTGGTAAATAATAGAAATTTGATAGCTTCAGATCTAGTAGATCCAGCATTCATACAAGCCTTTGTCTGATCTGTTATGAAGTTGACGTAATAGGTTGTTTTGAATCATAATTACCAAAACTGTATTTGTTAATAGTAGTTATTTTTAATTCTTTGATACAAATATATAAAAAATACCTACCAGTTCCTACCAGTATGGTGTATGTAAATTCTTATTTAGAATAGTTTTTATGAGTTCTACCTCTGGAAGACTTGATTTTAGTGATTTAAACTTTTATTAATTATGACTTGTAATATCATGAGATTCGATAAAATTCTTCCCATTGTCCATTTTGGACAGGAGTTTAAATTGCTTAGGGG
Organism: Marinifilaceae bacterium; assembly: GCA_016744515.1. Taxonomy (GTDB): domain Bacteria; phylum Bacteroidota; class Bacteroidia; order Bacteroidales; family Marinifilaceae; genus Ancylomarina. The sequence goes on from JADGEF010000001.1 coordinate 54,413, forward strand.
TGTGATCGTATTCTTTTTTAAAGCATCTCGAAAAGTATTTGGGATCGTTAAAGCCGACATTAAAAGCAATCTCAGAAATTGTATAGTTATGCTTGACTAAAATAATAGCAGCTTTTTTTAATCTTAAAGAACGCATAAAATCAACAAGGGTTTTGTTGGTTATGGATTGGAACCTACGGTAGATGTTTGAGTAGCTCATATTTAAGGCTTCAGACAGATCTTCCAATTTGAAATCAGTATTGATGATATTCTTCTCTAGCTCAATTAATACGGCCTCAATGAATTTTTCATCAGGAGATTCGACTTGTGGAGCTTCTGCTTGAGTTAAAAGTTCTGTTCTATATTTTTGAATTAAGTTTCTTTGTGATTCAAGAATGTTATTGACCTTGAAGATGAGTTCCTTTACATTGAATGGTTTGTTGATGTATTCAATGGCCCCATATTTTAAGCCTTCTAGTTTTGATTGTGTGGTGTTACGAGCCGTTAATAGGATGATTGGAATGTGACGTGTTGTTTTTATTTTCTTTAATTCTTTGCAAAGAGAAATGCCATCCATTATTGGCATCATAACATCACTAATAATTAGATCGGGTTTTACTTCTTGTAGAAGAGATAGTGCTTCTTTGCCATTTTCAGCTGTGAACACATTATAGTATGCACTAAAAGTATCTTTAAGTAAAAGCAACATCTCGTAATTGTCCTCGACTATTAGGAGCTTAATTTTAGTGTTTGGATTAATGCTTGGCGTGTAAAGATCTTCTTTATCTGAATCATCAGCTTGAGCCATTTTATTTATATCTGTTGCATTGATAATCTCATCTGCATTTAAGTGTTTGCAACCTAATGGAAGCTTTAAACTAAACTCAGTTCCCTTATTAATAGAGGACACAACATTTATTTCTCCCTTGTGCAAAGTGATGAGTTCCTTAGTAAGGGCGAGCCCAATTCCAGTTCCTCCAACAGCTTTCCCTTCCTTTGATTGATAGAACATGTCAAAGATATGTTTCATGTTTTCTTCATCGATCCCGATACCCGAATCAGATATCTTTATAAAGAAATGCTCATAGTTGCTTTGGATTTTAAATTGAATATGACCTTCGCGTGGCGTAAATTTAAAGGCGTTTGCCAAAAGATTATAAATCATATGTTCAAGTTTATCTTTGTCGTACCAAAGCATTGTATTATTATCATCCGATTCAAATGTGAAATCGATATGTTTAAACCGTGCTTGCTCTTTAAAAGATAAAGCAATGGTTTCGCAATGATTAGATATATTATTATGGCTTGTTCGCAATTGCAGTTTTCCCAACTCTCTGTTTCTAACTGTCATTAATTCTAGAGCAATACGCGATAAGCGTTTTGCGTTATTGTGAATGACATTTAGTCTTTGCTTTAAAAGAAGATTCCCTTCAGCTCTTTCGATCATACTCTCTATGGGAGCCATGATAAGAGTAAGAGGTGTTTGAATTTCGTGAGACATTTTTGCGAAGAAATTCATTTTCATAGCATACAGTTCATTGTTCTTTTCATTCTGCCACTCTTCAATAATGAGTTTTTTCTTTAGTCGGGTCCACATAATGGAATAGCGAATGATGAAAAAGAGAGCAATAATCAGAGCAAGACTGTAGAATGTGTATGCCCACCATCTTTGCCACAGCGGTGATAAAACAGTCACTTGTATTGCTCGAGGCTCAATGTCCCAAAGATTTCTTTTGGTTCCAGCTTTTACTTCGAAAGTGTAATCCCCGTAAGGGATATTGGTGTAGGTTGCAGTGCGATTGGTTTCTGTACTTATCCAGTTTGTGTTAAAGCCCTTTAATCGATAGGCATAAAAATAATTGGGATCAAGATGATCGTTAATTATCGAAAATTGAAAGGAGAATGAAGTTTGTTTGTGGTTGAGTTCTATTGTTTTTACCTGTTCTATGCCTTCATATATCTGACTAGGAATAATCTCATTGGCATCTCTATTTACAATGTCTAATTGATTTATTCTTAGTTGGAATTCTTTTTTGCTGGTTTTCATTTTTTTTGGATCAAAGAAATTGACACCACCAACACCCCCGAAATAGAGTAGGCCTTTTTGATCGAGACTAGCACTACCAGATAGAAACTTTTCTTTCAAGGTTCCATTTTTCCATGTATAGGAATAAATTTGTTTCGTATTTAGGTCTAGATGAGAAATGCCACCCGTTTTTGAAACCCATATGTTAGAACTGTCTGCTAAAACAATGGCTATACATTCATGTAAATCTTCGATGGTGAAACCTTCGATAGGTTTGGCAAGTTTGTTTTTAATATCGAACTTGATCATTTGGGAATAGGAGTTAAGCAAATATAAATGACCATTTAGATCTGCAGTGCCATGCATGACGCTGTTTTCCATCTGGCTATTTGATTTTGACAACTGGTAGGTTTCGAAATTGGATTGTTCAAATAACTCATTTTCGTTGAATAGACAGATTCCTCCCAAGTACATTCCTACCCACAATTGATTATTTTCATCTTCAATAAACACTTCTGCAATACTTCCAATCAGTCCATTCTCATTGTTTGGGAAGAAAGCAATTTGTTTATTGATGTTTGAAAAAACAAAGATACCTAGATTGGTTCCAGCCCAAATGCGATTTTGTTTATCTAAATATAAGGATCTAACATCAGTCACAAGTTGCCCCTCATTATTTTTTATTTGTATGGATTTAAAGAGATTGGTTTTGTCGTTATAGTAGATAAGTCCATTAAGATAGGTTCCTATCCACTTGTTATTATTTTTATCCTCAATTATAGCCTGTATGTAATTTCCGTTTAGGCCTTGGTTTGACTTTGAATTGGCAATAAACTGTTTGATTGCTTTACCTTGCTTGTTAATCACACTTATGCCTTCACCATCAGTACCCATCCAAAGATTTCCATCTTTACAATTTAATATGGATAAAACACGTGTTGGCGTTCCTGATAAGCTTCCACTATAATAGCCAACAGTTGACGATTCATGAGGTAAGATATTGATATTCCCATAATTTGTGAAAATCCAAATGTCGCTATTCATTGTTTCTCCAAATCCGATTACTGTATTACTTTGTAGAGAATACTTATTGGTTTTAGAATGCTTGTATATCTTTATTTTTTTTGTTCTTGGACTGATCTGATATAGTCCACCGCCATCTGTTCCTGCCCAAATTAGACCTTTACTATCGCAAAAAACACGAATAATCATATTTGTTGGGATAAAATGTGAGGCATCTGCATTTTTATGAAAATGCTCGTAAGTCTGATTTGTAGTGTCATAGAAATAGAGACCATTGAATTCGGTTCCTATCCATAAATTACCAGTTATATCTGTGGTTAAAATAATTGTGTTAGATGATTGGTTAAATGGAACACGAAGTTCCTTAAATGTCATTGTTGTAGTATTTCCTTTAAATATTCGACCATTATTTGTGCTAAACCAAATGGTATTGTTTATATCTTCTGAAATTGATGTTATAGTTTCGTTGATTGAATTGATGTCAAACTTAATAAGAGTCGAATCGGATAAGGATTGCCCTGTCATCGTTCCAAAATTGCTTCCTAACCAAAGTCTTGATTTACCTAAGCTTGATGATTCAAAATTTTGATGTTCATCTAAATTCTGAATACTTGAAAAGCAGGGGATGAATTTTCCTGATGGTAAAAGTTCCGAAATATTCCCTTTTTTAGATACACACCAAATCCTATTGTTTTTATCTTGGACGATGTTTAGTATAGATGATGATTTTGCATGATCTCCCATCACATCCGAAAATGAATAGGCTTTATAGTTGTACCCATCGAAACGAAGAATGCCTTTATCAGAATTTAGCCATAAGTAACCTAAAGAATCCTCAACGACATGACTTGTATTGGTTTGTTGTTTGTCAACTTCAGCACTCAGGTGAATGAAATTTGTTGATTCATCAGCAAATAGAAAGAAATGAGAGTTGCAAAGAACGATAAGTAGAATGAGTTTGCTTAGGAGGGTGTTATTTTTTAGCATACTAACTTAATTTCTAGGTTTGGGATAAAACAAAAATAGATATCTGTTGTAAGGCTACCAAAAAAAATGGAATAAAAACAAACAAGAGGGGATCTGTATATAAGGGTTTAATAGATGCTTGTGAAAATGTCTACCTATTAGCTTAAAATATCCACTTTTTTATAATTGTGATTTTCCAATTTTGAAATTTTCATCGTTGAGCAAGTCACTCAATTTGAAATTTTGCATAGATGTGGAAATTAAAATTAACTTAATTAAATAAAAGCTCTATGAAAAACATTTTGTTGACTATTTGTTTATTGTTAATGATGTGTCCTTAAACGAAAGTATGATCATAGATCATGTTTTGAAGAATTGGTCAAAAGAGACATTTCTAGTAAGAACTTTTGTTCGATTAAATTGTCCTAGAAAGTTGGAATTGGGATTAAATATTTAACACGTCCAAGATAGATGCAATAAAATGATATTCAATGGTGCTTTAGTTTCGTAAATTGATAAAACAGACATATAAATAAATGATACAATTAAGATGAAGAAATTAGTATTAAAAGGGAGTGCATTCTTAGCATTCATGTTTTTTGTTTTGACTTCAACTTTTGTTGTGGCTCAAAACGACGTAAAAATGAAAGCAGGCAACCAGCAGGAGCAAATTAAACTGGTTGCTGCCCGAAAAACAAATCCCACAACAATAGAAATCGAGTTTTCCAATCATCAGAAAATGTTGATTGATTTTTATGGAAACAACATTTTCAGAATGTTTCAGGATAACAGTGGTGAAGGATTGAGAGCCCCTCTGGCAGAACCAGCGGCAGAAATCTTAGTGAAGACCCCCCGAAAACCAGTTTCGGAACTTGATGTGGAAGACACTGGAAATAAGATTACCATCAAAACACTTTCTATTGAGTTAACCTTCTACAAAAACGAAACAACTTTTAAGCTTAAAAACTTGAAAACGGGTAAAATAGTTGTGAAATCGATCGCACCGATTGCTTTCAAAGAAAACAAAGTGAAAATTGAATTGAGCGAAGATCAGAATGAGTACTTTTATGGGGGCGGTGTGCAAAACGGACGTTTTTCGCATAAAGGAAAAGTCATTGCTATCGAAAATCAAAACAGTTGGACCAACGGAGGCGTGGCTTCTCCAACACCATTTTACTGGTCAACTAATGGATATGGTTTTATGTGGTACACCTTCAAAAAAGGAACGTACAACTTCGACGCTAAAAACGAAAATAAAGTAAGCCTATCACACGACACCGATTATTTGGATGTATTCTTCATGGTAAACGATGGCCCGGTGGCTTTACTGAACGATTTCTATCAATTGACCGGACATCCGGTGTTGATCCCTAAGTTTGGATTCTACGAAGGTCACTTAAATGCATACAACCGCGATTACTGGAAAGAAGATACTAAAGGAATCCTTTTCGAGGACGGAAAACATTATAAAGAATCTCAAAAAGACAATGGCGGTACCAAAGAATCGCTAAACGGTGAGAAAAATAACTATCAATTCTCGGCCAGAGCAGTTATAGATCGCTATAAAAATCACGATATGCCATTGGGCTGGATTTTACCTAACGATGGTTATGGAGCCGGATACGGACAGACTTCAAGCTTGGATGGTAATATCGCAAACTTGAAAGAATTTGGCGACTACGCCCGCGATCATGGTGTTGAAATTGGTTTGTGGACTCAGTCTGACTTGCACCCTATTGATACCATTGAAGCGCTTTTACAACGTGATATTGTGAAAGAAGTTGGAGAGGCAGGTGTTCGTGTACTTAAAACCGATGTGGCTTGGGTAGGAGCCGGATATTCTTTTGGATTGAATGGTGTACAGGATGCTGCTGAAATTATGCAGGAGCATGGAAATAAAGCCAGACCATTCATTATTTCACTTGATGGTTGGGCAGGAACGCAAAGATATGCCACGGTCTGGTCGGGCGATCAAACTGGCGGTTCTTGGGAATACATTCGTTTCCACATTCCAACATTTATTGGATCGGGGCTATCGGGACAACCCAACATATCAAATGATATGGATGGTATCTTCGGTGGTAGAAATCAGATCATCAATACACGCGATTTCCAATGGAAAGCATTTGCGCTTATGCAATTGAATATGGATGGCTGGGGTTCAAACGAAAAATATCCGCATGTTTTGGGCGAACCAGTAACGTCAATCAATCGCAACTACCTGAAGCTTAAGTCGGAATTGTTGCCTTACGCTTACAGTGTCGCTCATGAAGCGGTTGATGGATTGCCAGTTATGAGAGCGATGTTCTTAGAAGAAGAAAATCCTTATACTTTAGGTAAAAGTACCGAATATCAATATATGTTTGGCTCAGATTTCCTTGTTGCTCCCATCTATCAAGACACAAAATCGGACACATTAGGTAACGATATTCGAAACCATATTTATTTACCTCAGGGAAGTTGGGTGGACTATTTTTCAGGTCAGGTTTACGAGGGAGGACGAATTATTAACAATTTTGATGCTCCAATCTGGAAATTACCGGTATTTGTAAAAAGAGGAGCCATTATTCCAATGGTGAATCCGAATAACAATGTAAGCGAAATAAACCTGCAACGGAGAATTTACGAAATTTATCCCTATGGAAATTCGTCGTTTGTTGAATACGATGACGATGGTTTAACCACCGATTATATGCGTGAGCAATACATTACAACTAAGATTGAGTCGGTGGTTGATGGTGATGTGGTGAATATTCTTGTAGAACCTGCAAAAGGTGATTTTACGGGTTTTGTGAAAGAAAAAGAAACTGAATTCCGGATCAATGTAACCAGTCAGCCACAAAAAATTGAAGCTAAAATAAATGGCAAAAAAGTGCGTCTGAAGAGCGTGAAAACAATACAAGACTTCAACGCTCGCAACAATGTTTACTATTACAATCCAGAGACAAACATGAACCAGTTTGCCACAAAGGGGAGTGAATTTGAAAAAGTAAATATTACCAAAAATCCGCAAGTATTGGTGAAGCTTGAAAAAACAGATATTAGTCAAAACAGTATTAGTCTTCAGCTTACTGGTTATGAATTTAACCCAGTAAACCATATACTTAAAAATACCGGAAAGTTGTCGACTGTGAAAAATGCGACTGTTCTTGACAGCAATACTACGGCATATACTTTGAAACCAACTTGGGACAAAATAGCCAATGCCGACTGTTACGAACTTAAGTTTGAGGGCATGTTGTATGCCGATATTAAAGACAATGAATTACTGTTCGAAAATTTAAGTCCGGAAACAGAATATACATTCAAGGCCAGAGCTGTTAACAAAAATGGACATTCAGAATGGGTTAGTTTTATTGCTAAAACAAAAAGCGATCCGTTGCAATTTGCCATTAAAAAAATCACAGCTGAAAGTATGGTTAACATGCAGGGTGGACATGGTTTTAATAGATTGTTCGACTTCAACGAAAATTCATTAATGCACACCAAATACTACGAAAAATCTATTCCCTTTGAATTCATAATCGACTTACATTCCATTAACCAATTGGAAAAAATTGTTTATTTGCCACGCCTTAGCGGAAGCAACGGTATTATTCAGAAGGGTAAATTCTTATACAGCAAGGACAAAGAAAACTGGACAGATGCTGGTCGTTTTGAGTGGAAAAACAATAATGGAGTAAAAACATTCATATTGAAAGATCAACCGGTAACTCGTTATATTAAAATGCTGGTTGATGAAGCGAACAACAACTATGGTACGGGCCGACAGCTTTATATTTTTAAAGTTCCGGGAACGGAAAGCTTTCTGCCAGGCGATATTAACAGCGATGGTGTGATTGACGACAACGACCAGACATCGTACATGAATTATACAGGCTTGCGCAAAGGCGACAGTGATTTTGGGTATGTAAGTCGTGGAGATGTAAACAAGAATGGATTGATCGACGCTTACGACATTTCAAATGTAAGCACTCAACTCAACAATGGAATTAGTAATACACTAATAGAAAAAGTTGGTGGGAAGCTAATTTTATCCGCATCGAAAAGTAAATACCAAGCTGGCGATACGCTTGAAATTAAAGTGAATGGCAGCCTGCTTAAATCAGTAAACGCCTTTAGTTTCGCACTTCCGTATAACGGCAAGCTTCTTGAGTATATTGGCGTGAAAACGATTAATACAAAAGAAATGGACAACCTGACTTATAATCGCTTGCATTCCAATGGCGATAGAGTTTTGTATCCAACTTTTGTAAATTTGGGCGACCAATCAGCCTTAGAAGGTGATGGAACAATCCTGACCCTTCTGTTTAAAGTCAAACGTTTTTTTAAATTCAACTTGGACTTACAAAACGGACTGATTGTTGATAAATACCTAAACACAGTAGAGTTCTAAATTAAAATAAGTAGCAAATAAGGAAATAGGCTGTTCAAATGTGGACAGCCTATTTTATGTTCGGATGATTAAATTACCCTAAGTATAATTCATTGATAGGAAAATTGAGATACCTGAATACTTGGGTGCGTGACCGTTTGCGATACTGCATCTGGTTTGCCAGCTAGCGAAGAAGAAAGCAGAAAAGAAATAAGAGTTGCATATAGTTATAAGTAGAATGAGCTTGGCTATATTAGGTGTGTCTTTTTTGCATGCAGATTTAATTTTCAGGTTTTAGGGTAAAACAAAAATAGATATCTACAACAATTCTTTCATGTAAATATCAAATAAATAATAAGTTGTAATTCGCAGTATTGTGCTATTTAATAGGCTTGTGGGAAAATGTCTACCTATTAGCTTAAAATATCCACTTTTTTATAGTTGTGATTCTCCAATTTTGAAACTCTCATCGTTGAACAAGTCGACCAACTTGGAATCTTGTGAAATGGATGTGGGAATAAAATTAACCTAATTTAAAACAAAACCTTTATGAAAAACATTTTGTTGACTTTGGTGAAGGTTATTTTTGAATTCAAGTAAATTTAGAATCGGAACGAAGAATTGTTTTTTCGGTTTGGAGGTTTTTTGTTAAGAATTAATATTGAGTTCATAATTGATTGAGATGAAGAAGTTCAGGTTATTGGTAGTTATTGTGTTTGGTTGTTGTTTATGTACTTGCGCACAGGATTGTGTTCGATTAGAAAAAATGGAGTATGACCTGCAGTTTGAAAAGCTTGCTACTCGATGGGATGAGGCTGTTCCTCTTGGGAATGCAATGTTAGGAGTATTGGTTTGGCAGAATGGGAATAATTTGAGGCTCTCTTTGGATCGAGCTGATTTATGGGATATGCGCCCAATGGAAAATATAGATTTACCTGAGTGGAACTATAAGTGGGTTTATGAACAATGGAAAAATAATAATTATGAAGCTGTTCAGAAAGCATTTGATGACCCTTACAATCAAAATCCTGCACCATCAAAGATTCCTGGAGCAGCATTAGAATTTAATATTCAATCGTTAGGAGCTATTGATTCTGTAAAGTTATCTATTTCTGATGCTACATGCGAAGTTAATTGGCATAATGGAACTAGGCTAATTACCTTTGTACATGCAAAAGAAAATGTAGGATGGTTTCAGTTCGAAGGACTAAAAAATAACATACAGCCTGTAGTTATACCTCCAAAATATAATGTGGAAAGCAATGGCGGCGTAAGTGATCCTGTGAGTGGGCAAGATTTACGACGTTTAGGATATCCTAAAGGAAAAATTGTCCGAAGCACTAATCAGATTACCTATACACAAGAAGGTTGGGGAGGATTTAAGTATCACGTAAATGTTATCTGGAAAAAAGAAGGAGATATTCTCAAAGGTTGTTGGAGTATTAGTTCAGAATTCCCAGAATGGGAGGAACAAGTAAATTCTGCTTCCATTGTTAAAAAGGAATTAAAAAAAGGAATTGACCAAGCTTTTGAGTCACATCATATTTGGTGGAATAAGTTTTGGGCAAAATCGTCGATAGATTTACCAGATCCAATTCTAACGAAGCAATGGTATTTGGAACAATATAAATTTGGTTCGGTAGCCCGAAAGGGGGCACCTCCAATTTCATTACAAGCTGTTTGGACTGCTGATAATGGTAAGCTTCCGCCATGGAAAGGGGATTTTCATCATGATTTGAATACTCAATTAAGTTATTGGCCAGCATACAGTAGTAATCACCTTGATTTAGAAGAAGGTTTTATTGACTGGTTATGGAAAAATAAAGGAACATTTAAAAAATATACGAAGGACTATTTTGGAACTGATGGCTTAAATGTACCAGGAGTCACAACTTTGGATGGAGCTCCAATGGGCGGATGGATTCAGTATTCATTTGGACCTACTGTTTCGGCTTGGTTGGCACAGAGCTTTTACTTGCATTGGCGTTACACTATGGATCGAGATTTTTTAGAAGAAAAAGCACATCCATGGATTAAAGATGTCGCTATTTATATAGATGAGTTATCTGTGAAAGATGAAAAGGGAGTGCGTAAATTACCAATTAGTTCAAGTCCTGAGCTTAATGATAATTCACGTTCTGCTTGGTTTGGGCAAACTACTAATTTTGATTTGGCTTTAATTCGATGGACATTTGAGAAAGCTGCTGAAGTAGCTAAAGAATTAGGTAAAAATGAAGAGGCTAAAAAATGGATTGAAATTCTTGGGCAATGGCCAGACTATTCAGTAGATGAAAAAACTGGGTTTATGTTTGCTCCTGGTCTTTCTTACGACCATTCTCATCGTCACTTTTCACATCTAATGGCTATTCATCCATTGGGCATAGTAGATTGGTCGCAAGGTGATGAAGCACAGCAACTAATTACTAAGACTGTAGAAAATTTAAAAAAGCAAGGATCAGATTCGTGGGTAGGTTATTCTTTCAGTTGGTTAGCGAATCTTCAGGCTCGTGTGTTTGACGGCGAAGGTGCTGCGGAAACACTTAGCATATTTGCGAATAACTTTTGCTTAAAAAATACTTTTCATGCAAATGGAGAGCAATTTAATAAAGGTTATTCTAATTTTAAATATCGTCCATTCACATTGGAGGGCAATTTTGCATTTGCATCCGCAATTCAGGAAATGTTGATACAGAGCCATACTGGTGTCGTGAAGGTTTTCCCTGCAATTCCTGAAGATTGGGATACAGTGTCCTTTAATCAATTGCGTACAGAAGGTGCTTTTTTGGTATCTGCACAAAAAAAGAATGCTAATGTAGCTCAGATAGTAGTCCAATCCGATAAAGGTGGAATACTTAAATTAGATAACCCATTTAAAGATCAAATGTTTACTTCTCCTAATAAGGATGTGATAAAGGGTAAGATTATTGTTATTGAGATGAAACCTAGAGAAACTGTAGTTCTAAATGGAATAAAGGAGCTGTAGATTTCACATTAATGCCAGTTAAAGCATTATGTGTAGCACTGTCTAAAAAGGAATGAATGAGTTCTTATAAGAGTTTAAATTTTTGCACCTAATAATTAGTGCATCACAGGAGTTGGAAAATAGTATAACATGAAAGTATAAAATATATTAAGATATCTCAAAAATTAAAGAAAATAATAAAATTTAAAGATAATAGTTCGTTAGATTTTAGTGGCGAGCTTAACTTGTAAAATAATTATTATTAATCATCTAATATTAAGAATGTGACAGGTTTAACTTGCTGATAATCAATGTTAAATGAAGATTCAGTAAATCATTGTTATTTAAGACATTTTTGAAATTTTAATGGTATACAAAATTAGGATGACTTAGTTCCGTAAAATAAAAAGGTATGATAATTAAACTAAAGTATTTATTGTTAATAAGTCTGTTATGGCTGGGGGCTTGCCGAGATGGTCAGGATACCAATGGCAGACAAGAAAAGTCCTTTAATGCACATTGGGATTTTGCTAAGGTATATACCCAAATAGATCAAAGCTCCCAACACTCAAATAAAAAAAAGGTTCAGGATGGAAATGATTGGAAATCTCAATTTTTTATTGAGCATATAGATTCTGAGAACCATCAAGATAGTGTTATCAATTGGGATAAGGTGCTAGATCAGGAGCTTAGATTAGTAAAATATTGGGATAAGGTTTGTCTTCCTCATGCTGCTCATGTTGAAGATTATCAGGTTAAAAAGCAATGGGAGGGTATTTGTTATTACCGTAAGAATTTTTTGGTAGATAAGAATAGAGAAGGAAAGAAACTATTTGTAAAATTTGAAGGTGCCATGCAAACCGCTGATGTTTGGGTTAATGGTAATCATCTAAAGCGACATTTGGGGGGATACCTTCCATTTTCGGTTGATATATCTTCAGTGGTATGTTATGGACAGGAGAATACTATTCTTGTGCGTTTGGATAATAGAGATAATCCACTGATACCACCAGGGAAACCTCTAGAGAATTTGGATTTTTGTTACTTTCATGGATTGTACAGGAATGTAAAGTTGATAAGTACTGAGAAGGTGTACATTACTGATGAGGTAGACGCTGATAAAGTTGCTGGAGGAGGCTTGTTTGTGACTTATCCTAAGGTCTCTGATTCTTTTGCCGAGATTCATGTTAAGAGTCATATTAAATGGGAAATTCCCATTGAGAATATTGATGTGGTTTATCTTTTGAAAGATAATAAAGGGGGTGAGATTGGTCGAAAGATTGATAGAGAGAATTGTATAGGCGATAAAGGTGATAAGAATTCTGATGTTTTATTTGAGATGAGTAATCCACATCTTTGGAGTTGTGAAGATCCTTATCTATATGATCTTGTGGTTCAAATATGGAAGGATAATGCAAAGATTGATGAACGAAAGGAGAAAATTGGGATCAGACGAATATCTATTACTCGTGAAAAAGGATTCACTCTTAATGGAAGCGCTTTCCCTTTGGTAGGTACCAACAGACATATGGACTTTCCGTGGGTAGGAAATGCTGCATCGGATGAGGCACAATATCGTGATCTGATTAAGATTAAAAAAGCTGGTTTTAATACAGTTCGATTAGGACATTATCCTCAGTCACCTTCAGTTTATGATATTTGCGATTCCATTGGTTTATTGGTGATTGATCCTATTCCTGGATGGCAGTTTTTTAATAAAGACTCTCTTTTTTGTGAAAGAACGTGGCAAACAGTGAGGGATATGATTCGTAGAGATAGAAATCATCCATGTGTTGTGATGTGGGAGACCATTCTTAACGAATCCTGGCCTCCTAAATGGTGGAAGGATAAGTCTAATCAAGTGGCTCATGAGGAGTATCCAGGCGATCAGTGTTTTACATCAGGAGATATGTATGGGTATAATGGATGGGATGTGTTGTATAATGATTGGAGTGAGGATCATACAAGGCCAAATGCCAGTAGCCATCCAGGATTTATACGTGAGTATGGAGACTATGAATTTGGGGGTCATTTAAGTACAACTCGTATTACTCATATCGATGGAGAGAAAGCATTGTTGCAGAATGCTTGGAATTTTCTCTGGTCGCATAACAAGCACCGAGGTCAATATCCTTGGACAATAGGAGATGCCAATTGGAGTATGTATGATTATAATAGAGGTTGTTCGGAGAACATTTGTTATAGTGGCATATCTGAATTAGATCGTAGACCTAAATTTGCTTACTATTTTTATAGCTCTCAGATTGATGTAGGCACTCCGATGGGCAATAAGCTAAAGGAACCAGAACTGTTTATTGCTAATTATTGGACTCCCAGAGAAGGGAAGGATAAAGTTGTTGTTTTTTCCAATGTTGATGAGGTTGAGCTTCGTGTGAATGGGGAAATTATTGAGCGTCGTAAACCTGATGGAGGACCTGATACCCCATATGGAAAAGATTATCATGGGCGGATTAATGGAGGATCGCCTTTTGATGGAGGAAATGCTAATAATCTTAAGCATCCGCCTTTTACGTTTAATAATGTAGTATGGGAAAAAGGTAAGCTTGAAGCTCTAGGATACATAAATGGAAAACTTGTAGCTGAGAGTATAGTTAATACGCCAGAGAAACCTACAGAACTTGTTGTGGAATTTGATACCGAAGGTTTATTGCCTGTGTCGAATGGAAGTGATGTGTTGTTTGTACGTGTTAAAATTCAAGATATTAATAATAGTTTGTGTGTGATGGATAACTCAGAAGTAAGCATTGTTGTTGATGGCGCTGAAGTAGTATCCCCTTCAACCAGAAAGGCTGAATCAGGTATGGCAACTTTCCTAGTGAAAGTGAAACTGGGTGCTCATAAGTTAAAGGTAACTGCTGTTAGTGGCCAATTGAAAGGTCAGGCTAATATTAGGACAAATTAAATAGTTTACAGTTGAAAATGATGTTATCCGTGATGCTAATAATTCTATTGGATAAGTGTAGATATAGGAATGGATACCATAGAGAAAAGATGGCTGATGTAATTAGAATAGTAGATTGTAAAATCATCGGTATTGGGAAATGGAATCTTAGGAGATACTGAGAAATATTATTCGGACAATAGAGGCTTTTATGTTTTCTATGGAATGGGATCTTTAAAAATTATTTTATATTCTGATAAAACAAATGATGCTATTTTTATTGTGAAAAAAACACAACAGGTAGGTACTGGTGTGATAAAATATTATATTTATGCTCTCGTATAAAAGTTATCTGAATTTTTATATGAGACTGCTTTGTATAAAAAAATATTTACTAATTAGATTGGAAACCTAAAAATCAAATTAATCTATATGAAGAAGTTATTTTTAAGTTTGGTATGTATAATTGGGACATTATTTGTTTCAGGACAAAACAAATTTCCTTCAGAATTGGAAAATCCTGAAATTGTTGGAAGGGGGAAAGAAAACCCACGTTCAGAATTTATTTCCAATAAAACTTCTAAATCGGTTTACTCGCTGAACGGGAAATGGAAATTTAATTGGGTGAAGAATTCTTTACATCGTCCTTTAGATTTTCAGAATGTAGAATACAATGATAAGAATTGGGATGAAATTAATGTTCCAGGTAATTTCGAAATTCAGGGCTATGGAATTCCGATTTATGTGAATACTGAATTTGAGTTTGCGGATACCAGAGCTGTAATTACTGAAATGAAAGTTCCAAATCCACCACAGGTTCCTCATAAATACAATCCTGTTGGGTCTTGTCGAAAATCATTTGATTTACCAGTAGGATGGGGGGATAAACAAGTTTACTTGCGTTTTTCAGCTTTAAAAGGAGCGTTTTATGTATGGGTTAATGGTAAGGAAATTGGTATGAGTAAAGGCTCAAAAACATTGGCTGAATTTGATATTACACCTTATTTGAACGAGGGGAGAAATTTGCTTGCGGTTCAAGTATTTCGTTGGAGTGATGCCAACTATTTGGAGGCTCAGGATTTTTGGAGATTGACAGGTTTTGATAGGGATGTATATCTTTTTGCACAACCCAAAGTTAGAATCGAAGATTTTGAGGTAAATACGACTCTTGTTCAAGATTATAATAATGGAGTGTTAGATCTCAAAATTAATTTGGAAAATAAAACGGGGAAGAAAAAGCCTGTTACTATTGGATATGAGTTGAAAGATAATGATGGTAATATTGTTTTATCAGATCAAAAGGAAGAAGTTTTAGCTTCTAATACATTTAATGAATTTAGTTTTGAAAAAGAGCTAAGAAATGTATTGAAATGGTCTGCGGAAAGTCCAAATTTATATGAGCTAACTATTTTATCAAAAGATAAAAAAGGTAATGTTCTTGAAATACTTAATTCTAAAATAGGATTTAGAAAAGTTGAAATTAAGGATGGATTACTTCATGTAAATGGTAAATATGTCTTACTAAAAGGGGTAAATCTTCATGAACATCATCCAGTTAATGGACATGTGATGGATGAGGAAACCATTTTGAAAGATATGACTTTAATGAAAGGGTGTAATATCAATGCGATTCGCACCAGTCACTATCCCCAATCTATTAAATTCTACGAGTTATGCGATAAATACGGATTCTATGTTATCGATGAGGCGAATATAGAATCACACGGAATGGGCTACAATACTTCCGTAGGTGGTACTTTAGGAAATAATCCTAAATGGATAAAAGCTCATTTAGATCGTACGTTGAGAATGTGGGAAAGGGATAAAAATTACACTTCTATTATAACATGGTCGTTAGGAAATGAAGCTGGTAATGGAATTTGTTTCTACGAAACTTATCGCTATTTAAAAGGTAAGAATGATGGAAGAACGGTTCAGTACGAAAGAGCCGAAAAGGAATGGAATACCGATATTATTTGTCCAATGTATCCATCATTAAATTATCTGGAGAAATATGCAAAAAGTAATCCTGATAGACCACTGATTATGTGTGAATATGCACATGCAATGGGAAATAGCTTAGGTAATCTGCAAGATTATTGGGATGTAATAGAGAGTTATCCAGCATTACAAGGTGGTTTTATATGGGACTGGGTTGATCAAGGAATACTTCAGCACGATGAAAAGGGTAAACCTTATTGGGCATATGGTGGCGATTTTGGTCCCGAAGGAACTCCTAGTGATGGGAATTTTTGTATTAACGGACTGGTTTTTCCTGATCGTACAATTCATCCAGGATATTATGAGGTGAAGAAAGTATATCAGTATGTGAAATTTGTATCAGAAAATCCGATAGATGGAAAATTATTATTGAAAAACAATTATTCATTTCTTTCTTTAAAAGGCTTTCAATTGAATTGGAGATTAGAGAAGAATGGTGTAATAATTCAAGAAGGAAATATAAAGTGTCCTGATGTTAAAGCTGGAGAGCAAAAAGAAATAAAGTTGTACGAAATGCTTTCTTCTTTAGATGCTAATTCGGAATATTTTTTAAATGTAGAGCTGAATAAAAAAGGTGCAGACGGTTTGTATCCAGCTGGTCATGTTTACGCTAAAGAACAATTTCAAGTTCAAACGAAGAGTAATTTCTCAGAACAGTTAAAAGGAAGTGGAAGTTTAGAATTGAAGAAAAGTGAATCTTCCTTGATCGTATTCAATGAAAATTTTGAAGTGAAATTAGATCATAAGAAAGGACAGCTTGTTTCTTGGAAGGTTGATGGAAAAGAAATCGTTGAGAATGCATCTGAAATAAATTTATGGAGATCGCCAATTGATAATGATTATGGCAATCGATTAGACAAAAGATGTCGTGTTTGGAGAGATGTAAATTCAAGATTAGTTGTGACGAGATATAATGTGAGTCAACCTAATTCTTCTTCATACCGTATTACATATAATTTTGATTTGCCAAGTGAGGATGGTAATAAGGTAATTGCCACTATGGTACAGAAATATTTAATATTACAAGATGGTAGTATTACTATTAATCAAGAAATAAAAAAACTAGACAAAAATTTACCTGAGATACCCCGATTTGGTCTTAGTTTAACTTTTAAAGAGAATTTTAATGAAGTAGAGTGGTTTGGTCGAGGACCATTTGAAAATTATTGGGATAGAAAAACTGCAGCCTTTGTTGGTTTGTATCAAAGTTCTGTTCAAGATTTATATGTACCATATGTTCGCCCACAAGAAAATGGGAATCGATGTGATGTAAGGTGGGCTGAATTGAGAAATTCTAAATCAGGTCAGGTTATAAGAATGAGTGCTAAATCTAATTTTGATTTTAGTATGTTTCATCAGTTGAATAGCGACTTCGAATCTGCTCAAAGGTCTGATGGTAGACACAAGAAAGGTGTGAAGGTTAAGAATCGTCACATTAATGATATTGTAAAGAGGCCTCTTACTCTAGTTAATTTGGATATGCGTCAAATGGGCGTCGGGGGAGATACTTCATGGGGAGCCAAAACTCATCCAGAGTATCAACTTCAGGACGATTCATACAGTTTCGAAATTAAATTGAAATTAGAAACCTTAAAGTAGCTTACTCTATTCTTATAAATAATTATTGAAGTTTAAAATATAAATAATGAAAAAGGTTTTAATTGGATTAATAGTAGCTTTTGCTGTGCATTCTTATACAGCCTCGGCACAGCTTGAGGGTTTCACCTATGGTGATAAAAATGCTCCGACTGGTGAAGAGTGGGAATCACCATCTCACATCGCCCATAACAAAGAACAGCCTCGTGCTACTTTTTACTCTTTTAAAGATGTTGAAAGTGCTCGTAAAGTACTGCCAGAAAATGCAGAATATTGGAAGTCACTTGATGGTGACTGGAAGTTTAATTGGGTAAAACGCCCAGAACTACGTCCTGTAGATTTTTTCAAACCTAGCTTTGATGTAAGTAACTGGGACGAAATTCCAGTACCATCAAACTGGAATATTTATGGTTTAGCCCAAGATGGTGGTCAGAAATATGGTACGCCAATTTATTGTAACCAGCCTGTTATTTTCAAACACAGTGTAAAAGTTGATGACTGGAAAGGCGGCGTGATGCGTGAGCCTGCGAAAGACTGGGTGACCTACGAGGCGCGTAATGAAGTAGGTTCTTACCGTCGCAATTTCGAAATTCCTGAAAATTGGGATGGACGTGAAATCTTTGTTCAGTTTGACGGTGTAGACTCTTTCTTCTATCTATGGATCAATGGTAAATATATTGGTTTCTCAAAAAACTCACGTAATGCGGCTACTTTTGATATCAGCAAATACGTGAAAAAAGGTAATAACGTAATTGCTGCGGAAGTTTACCGTAACTCAGATGGATCTTTCCTTGAAGCACAGGATATGTTCCGCCTTCCAGGTATTTTCCGTACCGTACAACTTTATTCTACTCCAAAAGTACAGATTCGTGACCTTTTCGCACTTCCTGAACTTGATGATAATTACGAGAACGGCTCACTGAAAATCTCTGCCGATATCCGTAACTTTAGTGCAAAAGCTGCTAAAGGATACAATGTGGATTTCTCTCTTTTCGCCAACAAGCTTTATTCTGATGACAATGAAGTTGTTGCCGGTGCTATTGCAACTGCATCTGTTCCAGTTGTAAATGCTGGTGCTGAGAAAGCTGCTGCAACAGTCATGAATGTGACAGCGCCAAATCAATGGTCAGCAGAACTCCCATATCGTTATACACTTGTTGCTGAGCTAAAAGATGAGAAAGGTAAAGTTATTGAGACTATCTCTATTTATACTGGCTTCCGTGAAGTTGAAATAAAAAACACTCTGGCTAAAGACGACGAGTTCGGTTTAGCTGGCCGCTACTACTATGTTAATGGAAAGACTGTAAAGCTTAAAGGTGTAAACCGTCACGAAACACATCCAGCTTCTGGTCACACTTTGACTCGTGAGCAGATGAAAGAAGAAGTGATGCTAATGAAACGTGGTAACATTAACCATGTTCGTAATTCTCACTACCCACCTGCACCATATTGGTACTACCTGTGTGACAAATATGGTATTTATTTGGAAGACGAAGCCAATATAGAATCTCATGAGTACTACTACGGTGAGGCGTCTCTTTCTCACCCACCAGAGTGGAAAAATGCTCATGTTGGTCGTGTTGTAGAAATGACTCAACAGAATAAAAATCACGCATCTATCGTTATCTGGTCTCTTGGTAACGAAGCTGGTCCTGGTAAAAACTTTGTTTACGCATACAACGCACTGAAAGAAATCGACGAATCTCGTCCAGTTCAGTACGAACGAAACAATAGTATCGTTGATATGGGTTCAAATCAGTATCCTTCTATCGGTTGGATGAAGGTTGCGGTAACTGGTGAAATGGGTATCAAATATCCATTCCACATTTCTGAATATGCTCACTCTATGGGTAATGCCTGTGGTAACCTGATTGATTATTGGGATGCTATCGAATCTACCAACTTTATTTGTGGTGGCGCAATTTGGGACTGGGTTGACCAGGCTGTTTACAATTACAGAGCAGATGGTACACGTTACCTTGCTTATGGTGGAGACTTTGGTGATAAACCCAATAGTGGTCAGTTTGTAATGAACGGTATCATTTTTGCTGAGCGTGATCTTAAACCTCAGTACTACGAAGTGAAAAAAGTTTACCAGCACATTGGTGTAAAAACTATTGATATCAAGAAAGGTTCTTTCGAGATCTTCAATAAATACTACTTTAAATCTCTTGCCGATTATGATCTGAAATGGTCTATCTGGGAAAATGGTTCTGAAATTAAAAATGGTAATGTTGCACTTGCTCCAACTGCAGCAAGAACTAAAACTACAGTGACTGTTCCTTATAAATTTGCTGAATTAAAAAGTGGTTCTGAATACTTTGTTAAATTTCAGTTTACTTTGAAAGAGGACAAGCCTTGGGCTGACAATGACTATGTTCAGGCTGAAGCTCAGTTCTTGATTAAAGCAAAAAGTGAAGTTCCTGCAATTGCCGATGTGACTAAAGAAAATGGTGGCGATAAAGCTAAGATCTCCGATGCTGGTGAAAATATCAAAATCGTTAATGGTAAAGGTTTCTCTGCTAAATTCAATCTTGCTGATGGTTCACTTTACGGTCTTACTTATGGTGGTGCTACAATCATCACTGACGGTAATGGTCCAAAACTTGACGCTTTCCGTGCTTTCGTAAATAACGATACATGGGGATACAGCAGCTGGTACGAAAAAGGTCTTCATAATTTGAAACACAAAGCTACTGATTCTAAAATACGTATTAATGCAGATGGAACTGTAACATTGGCTTTCACTGTTGTATCTCAGGCTCCCAATGCTGCTCGTCAGCATGGTGGAACAAGTGGAAATGTACTATCAGTGGAAGAGCTTACTGATCGTGTATACGGTGAATTTGATTTCCGTTTTGTAACTAATCAAATATGGACAGTTTATCAGGATGGTTCAATCGAGCTACAGTCAAGTATCACTTCAAATGAGCCAAGTTTTGTACTTCCTCGTCTTGGTTACTCAATGACAATTCCAAAAGTATACAAAAACTTTACTTATTACGGACGTGGCCCAATCGGCAACTATAACGACCGTATGACAGGTCAGTTTATACAGAAATATACGACTACTGTTAACGAAGAGTTCGTAAACTTTCCGAAACCACAGGACATGGGCAACCACGAAGAAACTCGTTGGTGTGCTTTGACTGATAACAGTCAGAATGGTATAAACGGTGCTGTATTTGTTGCTACTGGTAACATGGCAGTAAGCGCACTTCCTTACACTGCACAAGCTATGGGAACTGCTGCTCACATTTACGAACTTCCAGAAGCTGGAGCTACAACACTTCATCTTGACGTGAAAGTATCTGGTCTTGGTGGAGCAAGTTGTGGACAAGGTGGTCCTCTAGATCACGATCGTGCTTATGCAGGTCAGAACGATTTTGGTTTCATCATTCGTCCTGCTGGTCGTAAATTGGACATAATTGCCAATGTATCTCCTTCAGGTGAATTGCCAATTGCTATCACACGTTCATATAACGGTGCAGTAAAAGTTACTTCAAGCAAAGCTGATGCCAAACTATGTTACTCAGTAAATGGTGGTGCTACTCAGGATTACAGCGAGACTGTACCTCTACGTGTTGGTGGAACAATTAAAGCTTGGTACAAAGGCAACAAAGACTCTGAAGTTACAATGAAGTTCAACAAAATCGAAAAAATTGATACAATTGTAGTATTCACAAGTAGTGAAGAGCCTGGTAGCGGTACCGCCGCTAAAAATCTTGTTGATGGTGACCCTTCTACAATCTGGCATACTATGTACTCAGTAACTGTTGCACAGTATCCACACTGGGTTGACTTTGACAGTGGCGAAGCTAAAAACATCAAAGGTTTCTCATACATGCCTCGTCAGGATGGTGGAACCAACGGTGATATAAAGAACTATACTATTCATTTAAGTCTTGATGGCAAGAACTGGGGTGAACCAGTACACAAAGGCCGTTTCTCTAATGACAAGAAAGAGAAACGTGTATTGTTCAAGAAACCTGTAAAAGCGCGTTTCATTCGCTTTACTGGTAAAAGTTCACAGAACGGACAGGATTTTGCTGGTGGCGCAGAATTCAGTGTTTTTGCTGACTAATACAGTATTTTAACATTGGATGTTCGATGTTAAAAGTTCAAATATTTGCAAAAAGGTGCTTCCTCTGGGGATGCACCTTTTTCATTATTTACAACATAATTATATTTTTCATTTGGAGTCAAGTAATTTAGACACTTTCTAGGTCTATTATTTAATTTATCTTGAACCCATTGTACTCTTTCATTTATTATTCTGTCGAAAGAAGATACTTTGATAAGATAGTTAGAACAATTAAAAGCATTACTGCACGACAGATATTTAAGGAATATCCCTTGGTGAAACAACAATTGTGGGGAGGTAACTTTTGGACTAGTGGTTATTATGCCAATACTGTTGGTCAATATGGTAATCAAAGATGTTATCAAAAAATATGTTGAGAGCCAAGGGAAAAAGTATTTAGTCGTTTATTGAGAATAGTTGAGTCTAGATATATAAAAGATACTTCGGGGCTTGCCTCGGGTTATTCATTGAAATAAAGTAAGTTTGGTGTTTAAAATTACGTAACGCCTCTTACCGAAATCGTTAGTGGTTATTAAAAAAAAACGATACTATGAACTATAGACTTAGATGTTTTTTAATAGGAATAATCATATTAATCTCAATAAATCAATCATTTGGACAAAAGATTAAGGTTTCTGAAAACTTGATTTTATATAAATTATCAGAACATTGTTATGAACACACCCAAAAGAACAATAACGGATTGATTTATATTAATAACGGAAAAGCAGTTATTGTTTCAACTCCCGATTCTGATATTGAGACGCAAAATTTAATAGATTGGGTGCGAAATGATCAACACGCTAAAATTATTGCCTACGTGATTGACAGGTGGCATCCAGATGCAATGCAAGGATTAGATATTGTTAAAAAAAATGGAATAAAAAGCTATGCTTATGAATTAACAAGACAAATAGCCAAAGAGAAAGGATTGCCGATTCCTGAGATCGGATTTAATCCTAAAAAAGAAATAAAAGTCGGTGATAAAAAGGTGATTTGCCATTTTCTGGGGAAAGCTCATACTTCCGACGGAATAGTTGTTTGGATACCGAGTGAGAAAATTCTATTTGGTGGAAATGAGATTAGAAATTATAACGGATGGATTGGTAATATTGGCGATGCGCATCTTGACAAGTGGTCTGAAACAGCAACAAACATAAAAAGAGAATATGGTTCTGCAAAGATTGTCATTCCGGGACACGGAAAATATGGAGGTGTAGAATTAATTGATTATACTATTGATTTATATAAATTTACAAACAATGAATCAATTGCTAGTAGTTCTGAAATATCCATTAAGCCTGATTTTAGAACGGATAAAGAATTTTTTATAAAAGCTGAATCTAATTCTCTTCAAAATGGAAAGCGAATCCTGAAAAATGCAATTATGATTGTTCAGGATGCAACAAAACTTATAGAGATTGAATCTCCTCAAATTGTTTATCAAACAGACAAAAAAAGAATTGATTCAGAAATTGGAAGATTAAGGATTTACGATAAAATAACAGATAACGAAGTACTAAGAACAGATGTCAATTATAAAAGACTGATTGTCTATAAATATGATGATTTTGTTGGATTTGTAGTAATATTGAAAGGAATAGAAAATAACAATCGCTAACAACTAAGCGTTCGTGTAGCAGAAACTACCCAACATGAACGGTGGGTTGACGTAACCGATGACAGAATTGCTACTTTATGGGGAATGATCTAATTAGCGGAACATTTAATAAAGGGGAACTTGCAATATGAAGCCCTTTTTAAATGCAGTGATTTCAAAAATAGAGTAAAGCTATGGATTCATCTGCAGCTTTTTTTGTGTTTTGTATTTCGGTGGTTTTATAATAGGGTATAGCTATATCATTAGCCTTGCTTTAAGACTTTAGTGTTCAATCTGGCGAAAGAGACTTTATGCATTTATGGAAGCTCACAGAAGTAGTTCTTCTAGAAAAATTAGTTTGCTTTTGGGAGTATGAGGAGTGTGAAGACGAATCTCTCGTTTGTTTTGAAACTTTTATAAGCGAGAAAGGTTCATGTCTACGTCTGACGCATACAGTAATCGAAAATTTCCCTCAGTCCATTTCTGAATTTACACGTGAGAGTTGTTTCTGTGGATGAAAATATTTTATTTGTGATCGACTTAAAGCTTACACTGAGACATTATAAGCTTAACTTATTTATTAGGTGTGTTTTAACAAGTTATTAGGATGTCTAGATACAGAACTTTTAAAAATTCGGTTACTTTTGTAGTATAAATAATTAAATCTACCTATAATGAATCGTAAAGTTGTAATTGTTGCCTCAGTTGTGCTAATATTAGTCTTGGGCTTTGCAGGTATGATGGGTTTAAAAAGCCTTAAGAAGCAACCTCAGAAAGATTTAAATAGAAAGAAAGTTCCATTTGTAAAAGTGGAGCAAGTCAACTATCAAGCTATCGCAACTCCAATTGTTGAGAAGGGACGCTTGGTGTCAAACCTGGAAGTGAATTTAAGTTCAGAAGTTCCTGGACGTATAGTTGAAGTTGGTGTGCCGCTTAAAGTGGGACAGCGCTTTAAAAAAGGCGATTTTCTTCTTCAGATTTATAATGAGGATGCACGTATGGATCTTCAGGCACAAAAAAGTAAGTTTCTGAATAAGCTTGCTCAAAGCCTTCCAGATATTAAGATTGACTATAAGGATCGTTTCGACTCTTGGATGAATTTTTTTAATGCAATTAAGCTTGATGAGAATATACCCGCTTTACCTGAAATGAAAACAGGAAAGGAAAAAGTATTTTTGGCAAGTCGTAATATTTTAGGTGATTATTATGCCATAAAATCCAGCGAAGTTAAACTTTCTAAATATCGTATTTATGCACCATTCTCAGGTTCCTATGTTCAGGTAAATACCCAAATAGGAGCTGTGGCAGGAATGGGTTCAAAACTTGCGAGCCTTATTGAGTCTAGAAAATTGGAATTGCAAGTGCCTATCGAATCGGAAGATATCAAATGGCTGCGTATTGGCGATCAGGTTGATGTATTGAATTCGAGTGGCGTGAAAGTAGCTTCGGGTAAATTGTTACGTAAATCAGAATTTGTAGATGAGGGAACTCAGTCTATTGCCGTATATGTTGGATTAAATAAGACAACTTCAGAATTGTATCAAGGACAATATTTTACAGCTAAATTTCACGGAAAACTGATTGATCAGGTAATGGAAATTCCTCGAAATGCTGTATTTAGATCGAATAGAGTATTTGTTGTGGAGAAGAATATGTTGAAAGAGAAACAAATTAATGTAATTAAGAGAAACGAAAATACTTTGATTTTCAATGGTCTTTCTGAAGGTGAACTTTTAGTAATATCGGTTCCTGTAAAAGCAGCTGAAAATATGAAGGTGCAGATTATGAAATAAGCTTAATTATCAATTCTCAAATCTAATTTTATGAAGCATATTATATCTCATTTTGTCAGACATCCCTTTTATGGGAAGATGATTATTGCACTTTTTCTTATTGCGGGTATTTTCTCTTTATTCCATATGAAGAAGTCGTTTTTTCCAGAAACGGAATCCAAAACAATTACTGTATCTATGGTTTACCCCGGAGCTTCTCCCAAGGAAGTTGAAGAGGGGATAACATCTCGAATTGAAGATGTTATACGAGGAATTGTAGGTATTAAAGAAATGAACTCGGTATCATCAGAAGGTTTCGCTAGGGTAACAATTACTACAACTGGTGATTTAAAGCTAGATGAAACGCTTGCTGATGTGAAAAATGCCGTTGATGGAATTCCTTCATTCCCTTCGGGAGCCGAAAAGGCGGTAATAGCAAAAGTTCGATCAACAACACCAGCTGTAAGAATGGCCGTAACAGGTGATGTCGATTTATTGACACTAAAGCGTTACTCAGACGTTATTTATGATGACTTGATGCGTTCCAAGAAGATGTCGCAGATCTCAATTTCAGGCTTACCACGTTTGGAACTATCAGTAGAAATAAAGGAAGACGATTTACGTCGTCATAAATTAAGCTTTTCAGAGGTATCAACAGCTATTGCTAGCAATAATATTGATATATCAGGAGGTGTTATTAAGAATGCCAAAGAAGAAATTATAATTAGATCTCGTAACCGTTCGGTTGATCCGGATAAGATTGGAGAAATTATTGTACGTGCTAATTCTGATGGATCGTATATCAGATTGAAAGATGTTTGCGATATTCATTTTCAATTCGAGGATGTGCCGCGTTCTTCTTATGTCAATAATAATCCAGCCGTTTCAATTCGAGTAAATAAGTTAAATAATGAGGATTTAGAGGAGATTTCAGAATTCTGCAATCAATATGCTAAGGCGTTTAATGCGGATCATACTGATGCTAGTTTAGAGGTTACTTTCGACTATGTTAACATGTTACAATCACGACTAAACCTATTGTATAAGAATGGTGGCTATGGTCTAGCTCTTGTCGTTCTAGCTTTAGCTTTGTTTTTAAGTTTTCGTTTATCCTTATGGGTAGCTTGGGGAATTCCGGCTTCATTTTTAGGTATGTTTATTTTTGCGAACCTAATGGGAGTCACCATCAATATGATTTCACTTTTTGGTATGATTCTAATCATCGGTATTCTTGTTGATGATGGAATTGTGATTGGAGAAAATATTTATACGCATTTCGAAATGGGGAAGAGTCCTCGTCGAGCAGCCATTGATGGAACCATGGAGGTTGTACCTGCCGTTTTAACTTCGGTTACAACGACTATGGTCGCCTTTACACCACTCTTACTCGTTACGGGTAATATGCAATTCCTTTACGAGATGGCTTTTGTTGTTGTTGCTTGTCTTGGGATTTCTTTATTCGAAAGTCTTTTTGTTTTGCCAAGTCATGTGGGGAACGAAAAGGTACTGAATGTGAGAAAAAGCCATACCGCTTTTAATCGCTTCCGAGATAAAATTGAAAAAGGCATTATGTATATGCGTGATCGTCTTTATATGAGCTTTTTGAGAAGAGCCATAAAATGGCGTTGGATCATTGTTTTTCTGCCAGTAGCTTTCATTTTTATTACTGTTGGTTTATTTGGTGGCGGTTTTATAAAAAGTACCTTCTTTCCTAATGTGAGTTTTGATACTTTTAATATTAACGTGGCTTATAAGCCAGGAACCAATAAGGATATTACTGTTAGAGCTTTAAAGAGTTTTGAGAATGCGGTTTGGGAAATAAATAAGGAATTAAAGGAGAAGCATAGCCAGAAAGATGATTTTATTAAATATACAAACCTATCAGTAGGTTCGGCATTTAATGGTCAGGAATCAGGTCCGCATTCAGGAAATATTACTGTAACACTTCGAGATATGGAAGGATCTCCAATTTCGAGTTTTGATATCTCTAATGCAGTAAAGAAAAGGATTGGTGATGTGAACCTAGCCGAAAAATTTACCATTGGCTCATTTAATAGATGGGGTGCAGCAGTTTCGGTTAGTCTTTTGGGCAGTGATTTAGAAGAACTAAATGCTGCCAATATCTTTTTTCAGAATGAGTTAAGAAAAATGACTTCTCTCTATAATATCAATGACAATAACCCATTGGGAAGCCGTGAGGTTCGATTAAAATTGAAAGATAAAGCTTACTATTTAGGAATGGATTTGCGTAGTATCACTTCGCAAGTTCGTCAAGGTTTCTTTGGTGGTCAGGCTCAGCGTTTACAAGAAGGGAAAGATGAGATTAAAGTTTGGGTGCGTTATCCAAAGAGTGATCGCATCTTTATTGGACAAATGGAGAGTATGCGTATTAGAACTCTAAATGGTGAATACCCATTGTCGGAGTTGGTTGATTACGATATTTTACGTGGTCCTGTTAGTATTCAGCGATATAATGGTGCGAGAGAAATTCGTGTTGAAGCTGATTTATTAGATCCCAATGAGCCCGTTCCTCCTATTTTGGAAGAAGTGACCAATAATATATTGCCTGTTCTTAAAGAGAAATTTCCAAGTGTACGTCCCGAATTTCAAGGTCAAGCAAAACGTTCATCTGAAGATATTGCTGAAATGAAAATTTACTTTTCAATTGCTTTTATAGCTATCATGTTTATCGTGATGCTTCATTTTAGATCTTTCACTCAAGGAATGATTGTAATTATGATGGTTCCTTTGGGGATTATTGGATCAACTTGGGGACATGGTATTGAAGGCGTTCAGGTATCGATGCTTAGTGTATGGGGAATGGTTGCTCTTTCGGGTGTCATTATTAACGATGCCGTCGTCTTCCTCTCCAAATACAATACCAATTTAAAGGAAGGGATGCATCCCGAAGCTGCTGTTATTGGTGCTGGTAAAGCACGTTTTAGAGCCATTGTTCTAACAACAATTACCACGTCGGTTGGTTTGTATCCTCTAATTTTGGAGAATTCATTTCAGGCTCAGTTCCTTATTCCAATGGCTATTGCTTTAGCTTATGGTGTTTTGGTTGGAACCTTTTTTATCCTAACACTTTTTCCTGTCATTATTCTTGTTTTGAATGATATTCGAAAATTTACAAGGGAACTTTGGACAGGAGAGAAAGTTGAGGCAATTGATGTCGAACCGGCAATTAAGGAAGCTAAAGTAACACTTGATTAAAAGGGAAACAAGGGTAAAGTGAATAAGGATAAAGTAAACAAGCTTAAAGTAAATAAGGGTAAAGGAGCCTGTCGACTTTCGAGGATTTGACTTTTCAGACTTTTCGACTCTTTGACTTTTATGGACATTTAGAAAAATAGAAACAATGAATAAATATATAATAATCGTACTCATGTTGTTTTGTGCAGGCTCTTTGTCTGCACAAAAAGATTTAAATCTTGCTCAGGCCGTTGAGATTGGACTTGAGAAGAACTACAAGATTCAGATAGTACGTCAATCAGAGAAAATTGCTGATTTGAATAATACTTGGGGTAATGCAGGTCAATACCCTAAGGTAGAATTCAACTTTCGTTCTAATAATAAGAAAGATTATAATGAAAATGATGATTTCAGGCAGAATGTATTAAGTCCATCCATTGATTTAACTTGGACTTTATTTGATGGCTTTGCTGTTAGTATTCGTAAGGATAAATTTAATGACCTTGCTGCTCTTTCTAAGGGGAATACCATAGTAGCTGTTGAAAGTCAAATTCAGTTGATTATTCTAGCTTACTATAAAACCTTGATGGAACAGGAGCGTTTGGCAGTTAGCAAAAAAATAAAGGAACTTTCTGAAGACAGATATGGGAATGAGAAAGTAGCGAGTGAACTGGGGACAAAAGGTAGTTACGAATTGCTTCTGGCTAAGAATGCTTTTCTTGAGGATAAGTCTAATTACCTGACGCAGCAAGTGAATTATAATAATACTGTTCGTGACTTGAATTTTCTTTTAGGTGTTGAGGAGAGTACCCAGTATATTTTTACCGATGCTTTTATCACTAATGTTACGGATTACCGATTGGCTGATTTAATCGACAAGATGTTTGCTAATAATAACAATTTGAAGAATCGTTATATGCAAGAGGCTATTCAGAAGCGAGATATTGAAATGGCTCGATCGAATTATTATCCTCGAGTTTCATTGGGAGCGGGAGCACAAGGAAATAAGTTTATACAAAAGCATGATGTTGCCCCTAAGCTCGATAATAAATCACATAACCTGTATGCAAATTTAAGTTTGAATTGTTTGATATTCAATGGTAATGCAAATCGTAGAGCCTTGCAGATAGCAAAAATTGAAGAGGAAATTTCTAAGATTGAGACTGCTGATTTAAAACACAGCTTGACCAATACTTTAGCTCAGAATTTTGAGTTGTATGAGTTACGCAAGGAATTGTTCGACTTAGCTGAGGAAAATATGTCGGCGACAGAGATTAACATGCAGTTGTCTAAGGAAAAGTACGAGTCTGGTAGTATTAATTCATTTAACTACCGTGATGTTCAGATAAGTTATCAGAATGCATCCTTAGGCAGACTTACGGCTATCTTTAATCTAATTCAATCGAAAACTACTTTAGTTAGAATGACAGGTGGTATATTGAGTGAGTTCTAAATTCAATAGATCGTGAGATATGAGAATCAAGACATGAGACTGATTTGTAAGCTGCTTATAATCAATATATTAATTAAAACACGATGGGTTTATAATAATTTTATTACCAGGTGTTTATAAAACCTTACCGAACTATTGAAATTAAGACATGCTAAATTTTAAGCATAAAAAAACCGTCACTCGAGTGACGGTTTTTTTTATGATCTATAACGAAAATGTGTTTAGAATAAACGGAATCCCAAAGTCACATTCATCATTTTGTTTTTCTTTAAGAACTCAGACGAAACATCGGTTAAACCAAATTCGTAATCAACATCTAAAGTTAATTTCCAAACGTCGATACCAGCACCAACTTTAGCATTCCAAACAGCATTTTTCATTTCTGGCTTGAAGCTATTTTCACCACTACCAGTTACTAAATCTTTAAAATTATCATCAACACTAAAAGAAGCAACAGGTCCAGCAAAAGCTCTCAATTTGAAAAGAGGAAGCTTTACAAGTTTGTATCCCAATAGAACTGGAATATCAACACTTTTTGTTTTAACATCTGCTGATACTCCTGCTAATTCAAGAGATGATTTACGGGAAACGTAGTTTAATTCAGGCTGAATATACCATTTATTGATATTGATTCTGGCAAAAGCTCCCAACATCATGCCATTCTCAGCACTTTCTTTTATACTAGAACCAGTCATATTGGCGTCAACTTTAGTGCTAACAAGTCCTCCGTGAACACCAAGACTGATAGGAGATGATAATTGGGCAAATAATGCTGATGAAAATAAGCAGATAGCTGCTACTAATAATAACTTTTTCATAATGTGTAATTTTTTGTATTTAATAATTTAATGAGTTCCGTATTTATAAATTCATCTGTAAAGAATATAGCTGTATAGATTGACGAATTTATATTAAATTTTTTAATTACAAAAGTATTCAAAAATCAGACCAAGTTTATAAATATGGTGATAAAAGGCATAAAAAAAAGCTCGACCGTCATAGTCGAGCTTTTAATATAGTCGTTGAGTTTGATTATTTCAAACCTAATTTTCTTTTTAATTTTGCAGGAACTGCATCCTTATGAATCATGAAAGACATGGTTTTATATGCAACAAATGGGAATGAAGCATAAAAATAACCCTCATATGGATTGTTATCAGTACCCCATGAGTTTTTTACAATAAAGTATTTGTTACCTTTTTGGTCTTTAGAAATACCAACAATGTGCATGCCGTGATCGTCAGTAGTTGTGTAGTTATTGAAAGCTTCTTGACGCATTTCTTGAGTAATTACTTTTTCTTCACCAGGACCTTGGAAGCTATATAGTTTAGCATTCTTTTTCTTGTCAGACATATCTTGCCATTTAGAAATTTCAGAATCACTCATGTTCTTAGTATCCGCTTCAGGAACAATTGCAACACCTTTTCGGTATGCAAATCCTTTTTCGCTTACGTCAGAAGCCCAACCAATAGTATAACCATTCATAATTGCACTTTCCATAACTTCCATCATTTCGTCGATAGGTAAGTTATAAACCTCGTCCCATAACCAGTTGTCACCAACCTCGATAATGAATTTTTCGTAGAATGGGTGGTGGGTGTAAGACGAAATCTCGATATAGTCATCAGCGTTAAGACCTGTATAGTCTTTTGCAAACGACTTAGGAGTGTACTCTTTTCCTTCGTACTTAAATGTCTCAGGTAATTTTCCTAAGTAAGCATCTAAAACGCCATCAAAACCTTTATGCCAAGTTGGTGTTAATTTTCTGTTTTTATTTTTAATTACAGCATCCACATAGCTGCTAAGGATAATATCCATTTCACCATGAGTGTGCCCTGACTCTCCATAGTTTAATCCAGCGTATACTGACTCAGGAACGATACCATAATTTTTTATTACATAAGTCACATCGTGGAATGCACCACCACCACCAAAGTTGAATTTACCGCTCAAACGAACGTCTTTAATAGCTTTATCAGAGTAACAGTTATAAACAACAAACATTTCTGATAAATCTACCTCAGGCTTACCCATACGTAGCATTTCTGATTCCATGAACGAAAGTCCCGAAAAAGCCCAACATGTACCTGAACGATGCTGATCTTTTACAGAAGTTGCAGGCATACGTTTTACATCAGTAAAAATATAAGCTTCTTCTTTGTCCTTTTTTTTGTCTTTTTTCACTTCAGCTGATGAAGAAAATACAGTTCCTCCAATAAGTAGAGCTGCGGCAATAATTCTAAAATTCATAGTATTGTTGTTTAAATAATTAATTGTTCTAATTTATGTAATTTAAACCTATGGCATCTGTCTCAACAAATCTGTTAATACTAGCTAGGTTTAAAGGCGCAAAAATAGCAAAAACCTAAACCTAGCCAATTGTTATGCTGACTTTGCTTAAGTTTTTAGATATTTTTAAGACTTTACTCGATGAACCGATCAGTTATTTGTTAATTAAGGATTATCGAATGAGTCTATTAAGGCAAATATGAAATGCTTAAATGATTTGTTTTTCTTTTAAAATTTTAATTGTTGTATCCACGATTATCCTATCTTCAATATTCATTGAATTGAAAACAATATCAAAATGACTCAATTTTAAAGGTTTTGTGTTGAAAAAATTTCTTAGAATTTCACGTTTACTATCTATAGTTTGGGCATAAGTGATCATTTCTTCAAATTTACCACCAAGATTTTTCTGTAGTTGTTGTGCACGCCACTTTATGGGAGCTTGAAGCTTTATGTGCATCGATTTTTCAATGTCTTGAGTTAGGATGACACCACCACGTCCGACAATAATACAATTTCCACGTCTTGCCATTGCTTGAACCACTTCGGCGATGGTTTTTTTTATTTGCTTATCGCTTTTATAGTATTTATTAGACATTGACGAAAACACTTCATCCCAAGTTGACTTTTCTTTTGATTCGAAAACGTATTCAATTTGCCTAGGATGTAACCCCAGTTGTTCAGCAGCTTCTACTAGAATCTCTTTAGTTAATACGGTCCATTCCTGTCCAGTGACTTTCTTGAGTTTATTTGCAAGGGCAGTAGCCATATTAATTGCATAACATCCACACTCCCTCGAGATGGTGATAACAGGTCCCGGAAACTGATATTTTGGGGTTTCTGTTTCCTTGAGTTGGTACCTTTTTTTCATGTACTGATGCAGAATGTCTTTCATAGCTAAAGGTTTTAATCAGTAAAATCTAATAAATGTTTTTCATTTTATGGATCTGTATTTGTAATTGATGAATACATATCCTGATTTAAGCATTCGTTAAATGTACTTCTACCTTCAAGTTAAGACATTTAAGAAAAATATAAAAATAGAACGAATCTGTTTTATGTAATTTATAATTGAAAGCTGATATCAATTTTAAGTTTGAATTTTATGATTTTAAACTGTTAATTGGAACTAAATGCAAGCAAGATTTTTTAAGTTTGTAGCTTAACACTTGTAATCATTGTTTCTATGCGTTTATATCGACTTCTTTTACTGTTTAGTTTTATTTTCTGTTTAAAATCTGTTAGTGCACAGCTCAACACGGAAAATTTATTATCTAAAGGCCGTAATGCCATCTATTTTGATGATTACACAGAAGCAATTATAAAATTTAACGAGATAATTAGGGTAAAGCCATATCTTCCAGAGCCATATTTATTTAGGGCTTTAGCTAAATACTATCTTGAAGATTTTGAGGGGGCAGAAGTCGATTATACAAAGGCAATTTCAATCAATCCAAATTATACTCTAGCTTATCTGTATAGAGGCGTTGCGAATAATCACTTAAGTCGATATAATTTGGCTCTTAAGGATTTTGATATGGCTGAAGATCTGAATCCGAGTAATCCAGATATATTTGCTAATAGAGGAATTACTTTAGCTGCATTAAAGCGTTTTAAGGAAGCTGAAAAAAATTATTCTAGAGCTATAAAGATCAAGGACGACATGCTTGGCGCTTATCTGAATCGAGCTGTGGTTAGAGAACAAATGGATAATTTCGAAGGTGCTATTTCAGATTGTAATAAAGCTGTTCAACTTAATAATTTTTCTGCGGATGCTTTCGGTCATAGAGCCTATTTAAAGTATAAAACCAAGAAGTATAAGGAATCTGTAGAGGATTATGAGCGTGCGTTAAAAATCAATCCCGATGACACAAGATTGATAATGGGACGAGGGGTTTCTAACTATGCTACTAAGAATTTAAAAGGAGCTTTGGCTGATTACGATAAGGTTATTGAGCTTGATCCAAATAATGCCTATGGCTATTATAATAGAGCATTGCTTAAATCGGAGGTTGGAGATTTCAATTCGGCTATTGATGATTTTAATATGGTATTGGATATGAATCCAGATAACATGCTGATTTATTTTAATAGAGGTTTAGTGAAAGCTGATATTGGCGATAAGCTTGGAGCAATTGCTGATTATTCAACGGCTATTAAAATTTATCCTGATTTTGCAAAAGCCTACCTAGCACGATCATCAGCAAAAAGAGACATAAATGACACAGATGGTTCTATTCGGGATAGAAACCAAGGGCTTATTATCATCGATAAGTATAAACGAATGAAGAATGAAGGTGCCATGGCTGCCTTTGTTGATACGACAGAGAATTTTCAGCGTTTGATCGATTTAAATTCTCGCGAAAAAATTGTCGAAGAAATTATAAAAGGACGTGTTCAGGATAAATTTGTAACGATTAAACTTGAGAAAGATTTTCATATTAGTTACCTATCCATTGATAGTCTTCGATCGGGAAAAATGCAGTATTACGATCAGGAACTGATGAATTATAATCAAAAACTCAACTATTCACCAGCCTTTACATTTAGTAATAAGCATTATCCATCTTCTTTAAATCTGATAAAACAACAAATTAAAAATGCTGAACTCAGAATTAAATTAGGTAATAGTGAGGCTTACTTTTTTAAAGGAACTTATGAATTAACCAATAAGAAATTTAATAATGCCATTGCTTCATTTAACGCATGTATTGAGAATAATAAAAACTTTGCCTTTGCGTATTTTAATAGAGCAAATGCCATTGTCGATATGACCGATTACATTCAATCCATTGGAGTAAACGACGATACTAACTTGAGTTTTAGTAACGATAAAAATGGAAAAAACAATGAGATTATTGTCGATTATAGTTCTGCAATCACAGATTATAATAAAGCGATCGAACTGAAACCAAATTTTGGTTTTGCTTATTTCAATAGAGGAAATACTTATGCAAAATCGAAGCAATTCGACAAGGCAATTTTGGATTATAATAAAGCTATTGTGTTAGATAAGAGTCTAAAGGAAGCTTACTTTAATAGAGGTTTAGTTTATCTGTACAATAATGATAAAAAATCGGCATATGGCGATTTAAGTAAAGCTGGAGAGCTAGGCTTGCTTGATGCATACAATGTGATTAAGCGTTATTGTAATAAAGAAAAATAGATTATCATTAGTCAAAGTGCTGAGCACAGTCAACGTTTTTTACTTTTTACCTAACCTTTACCCTTTTACCTTTACCCTTTTAACCTTTAACCTTTAACCTTTTACCCTTTACCCTTTACCCTTTATCCTTTAACCTTTATACTTTTACCTTTACCCTTTTAACCTTTATCTTATGGTAGCAAACCAACCTTTAGCAGAACGATTACGACCTACTAGTCTCGATAATTATTTGGGACAAAAACATTTGGTAGGAGAGAAGGCTGTTCTTAGGAAGATGATTGAATCAGGGAATATTTCGTCCTTCATTCTTTGGGGCCCTCCAGGTGTTGGTAAAACAACTTTGGCTAAGATAATAGCTAATCAACTTAACCGCCCTTTTTATAATTTATCAGCGATTAATTCTGGGGTTAAAGACGTAAGAGAAGTTATCGCAAAGGCAGAGAAGCAAAAGTTCTTTTCTACGCCAAACCCTATCTTATTCATCGATGAAATTCATCGATTTAGTAAGTCGCAGCAAGATTCTTTGTTGGGAGCAGTGGAAAATGGTACCGTAACTTTAATTGGTGCAACCACCGAGAATCCTTCTTTCGAAGTCATATCGCCCCTACTTTCACGTTGCCAGGTATATGTACTAAAAGCTCAGGAAAAATCAGACTTAGAACATTTAATCGACCATGCTTTAACAACAGATCTTTATTTAAAAGACAAGAATGTTACTGTAAAAGAAAAGGACGCTCTAATTAAATTTTCTGGTGGAGATGCTCGCAAGCTTCTTAATATATTGGAGTTGGTTGTTAATTCTCAAATGACTGAAGAAATTATTCTGACTAACGAATTGGTACTGAAAGAGCTTCAAGAAAATCCATCGATGTATGATAAGGATGGAGAGCAACATTACGATATAGCTTCTGCTTTAATCAAGTCGATACGTGGTAGTGATCCCGATGCGGCGGTTTATTGGTTGGCTAGAATGATTGAAGGGGGAGAAGACCCTAAATTTATTGCTCGCCGTTTAGTAATTTCAGCTAGCGAGGATATAGGCTTGGCAAATCCCAATGCCTTACTATTAGCCAATGCAGGTTTTCAATCGGTAAACTTGGTTGGCATGCCCGAATCTCGAATTATTCTCTCCGAAGTTGCCATCTATTTAGCGACTTCAGCAAAAAGTAATGCATCTTATTTGGCAATTGGCAAAGCTCAAGCTTTGGTTCGAGAAACAGGAAACTTATCGGTTCCCTTACACTTGCGCAATGCACCAACCAAGTTGATGAAAGATTTGGGCTATAACAAAGAGTACAAATATTCACACGACTATCCAGGTAACTTTGTTAATCAGGAATACCTTCCATCAGAAATCCTGAATCAACGCTTATATACACCACAAAATAATGTCTTAGAAGTAAAGATTCTGGAGCGATTAAAATTTTGGTGGAAAAAAAGATTCTAGATCTCGTACCAATTAAACTAAGTTGGGGGTTCCTCCATACTGTCGGGCGGGCTTTACATTGCAACGCCTCGCCCCAGCCCACAAATCCCAGACTACTGCGGGGTTTCCATTACAATCCCTAACCCACACCAAAGCAAAACAATTAGGCTCATTTATTGTAATCACCTTCGTTATCGTACTATATAGCAAAGTGTTTTATCCTTTAGTTTGTCGA
Organism: Marinifilaceae bacterium; assembly: GCA_016744515.1. GTDB lineage: Bacteria > Bacteroidota > Bacteroidia > Bacteroidales > Marinifilaceae > Ancylomarina. The sequence continues at coordinate 91,463 of JADGEF010000001.1, forward strand.
AGTTAACAAAAAAAGAGAATGAAGGTTTATCTACATTCTCCATAAACTAACAATTCTCTTAACGGTTACGTGAACCCACCGTTCATGTTGGGCAGTTCCTGCCACACTAACGCTTAGTTGTTATGGGCTTTTATTTTTTATTTTTTACGGAATGCGCTCAAATACTCTTTGTTATTTTCATTTATTTCAATAATCGTCCCATTTTCAACAAAAAATTGTATTGGAAAGCCTCCAGTTGTACCCTTTCGTGAGAGGCTTATTTCTTTAACGAAATTGTTATAGTTTTTTGTAGATAGCAGTAAATAATTTCCATTCACTTGTTTCTTTTTTACGAATCTGGTGAATTCAATTTTATTGTTAAAATCGTTTGAGCTAAAAACGTGTAACAATTCTAAATTTGTTAAATCATTTCCCCCTTTTTCAGTTGAATACAAGCAGTTGTCGGAGTCAGGAGTCCACAGATTTACCAATACGGTTTTATTTGATAATTTTTCTATTTCGGTTAAGTCATGTATTGATTCAATTCTGTTATTCTCAATGAAAACAACATTTTCATCACTAGAATATTGGCTAAAGTCATAAAGCTTGATTACTAATACTGTTATTAGTGTAGTAATTGCTATTCCAATAAAAATAATTCTCTTATTCATAAATTCAGAATTTAATATTTTTTTTCGTTAAAACGAGAATCTCAAGTATTCTATTAAATTATTGTTCTATAATTGTCAAACCTCTTTCAGTAAAATGACGCCTAACAACGTAAAAGTGTTTTATCCTTTCGTTTGTCGAAGTTAACAAAGAAAGAACATTAAGGTTTATTTTCATTCTCTTTTCTGATAAGAATACTGACAAATAGAGGATAAAATAGAGTTGAACAATGCCGTTGAGCCCATGGGTATTCAATAGGTTCTTCTTTTCAATATCGACATTGCACCTCCTTTTTAATTCCTACGCTTATTTGTTTGCCGAGTTTTAGTCCTAAGCTTGTGTATTATTAAAAACTAAGGGCTTCACCTCTGTGAAACCCTTAACATTAAACCAATTCGGTATCAGGTTCGTTTGTTTTTCTGCGACGTTTAACTAAATCGTTATTTTTCTCGATTAACTCGGCAATTGTTTTGGCAGTAGCCTCATAGGTGGCAGGGTTTACCTTTGCCATGGTATTCATATAGCCCACCAAGTTGTTGTTAATATCAGCGATGCTCCCCTTTTTCAACTGGCTTGCCGAAGCCAAATCGTTTTTCACACTTTTACCTTCGGCCTGTTGCAATGTCAAATTTTCAAAATCTTGTTGAGCCGCACTTGCCGCTGTAATTGTTTCGGGTACGCCCTGCAATTTTGCTATGGCTAGCACAACATCAGGTTTGTTTAAATCGTTGAGTAAGGATTCAATATTTGCTGATTCTTCGGCATAATCCTCATTCTGTATGCTCAAGCCATATTGCTCCAATATGTTGTATACAACCAAGGCAGCTTCTTTTAGTTCAGCAATGGGAATATAGATATAGCCCTCTACCAACTTAAACAAGGCTTTAATTGCTGTATCGCGAACAAGATCTTTCTCTGCCATTTGAGAATAAACTTTCAATCGTTTTAATGCCTCAATTAATGAGGTATTAGTAGCGCTTATTTTTTTTATTATGGGAGAAAGATAGGTGTCTGCACTCCAATCAATCTTCGCAAATGCTTTTAGAATAAGAGTTAATAATGCACTTACATCGCCATTGCGACTACTTGGTGTAATTTTTTTAATCAATGCCATTCTTAGTTTTTTTAAGGATTAATATTTATTAATTATTCAAAAAATCTTTTTTTGCTTTACCTGTATTGATTATTCAAAATGTCATTTTTTGCTTTGTCACTATTGATATTGGGTGAAAAATCACTATTTCATGCTTTGTCACTATTGATATTGAGTAAAAAAACAATTTTTCATGCTTTGTTACTATTGATATTGGGTGAAAAACCAATATTTCATGCTTTGTCATTATTGATATTGGGTGAAAAACCACTATTTCATGCTTTGTCATTATTGATATTGGGTGAAAACCATTATTTCATGTTTTACCTGTTTAGGCATTGATCAAAATACCAGTTTTTCATATACCACTCATATTGGTATTGATCAAAAGTTCTGTATTTACTATTAGTATCTACTTTAATACGACTTACTTGTGTTTACTTATTGTAAATAGCCTAACAAATATAGCAATTTTTATTACTGAACAAAAAAATGATGAAAAAATATTTATTATATTCTAAATAGCAGGGGGAAACCAAAAATTTAAGGGAATAATAAGTCATGCTCTGATTATAAGCGATCTGGAAATGTCAGAGTATGACTATGTGATGAGAAGTTATTGATTCTGATTTTCGGGAACAATGCCGTTGAGCCTATGGGCATTCTATTGGTCTCTCTTGTGCATTGGAGGTAGCAAGCTCACCAGAATTTCTGTACTTGCCTAAGTTAAGCCTGTTTTGTTTTAATATCAGGTAATTATTATAGACATAATTATCTTTTTTTTGTATTATAGGACAATTAATTAGTGCTAGAATCTTTTATTTCGAATTATTCCAATTGTAACTATCATTAATGATAGAAATATTTCAGCTCCACTTAGTAACATATTTTCAATTTTAGATTCTTTATTCTAATATTCCGAAAATACCAATGCACTGAAAATCTATCAATAAAAAACCAAAACTGTCAATAAGTACATAGGGCTAAAATTCGAATAATCAACAGGGATATAGTTCAATCCCGATGCAAAATCGAGACAGGCTATGAACACATCGCTGGGTCTTGCAGACCGCTCATAGTTCTATATTTTTACCAAACGTAATTTTCTACATTTGAAGGTTAAAATTCAGTTTTGCTCCTAAAGCATTAAAAATTCTCATTACTGTTTCAAAAGTCACATTTCCTGTACTATTTTCAAGTCTAGATATTTGCGCTTTTTTTACTCCAACTAATTCTCCTAATTGTTCTTGAGTTAGTTTTCTTTTCTTCCTGGCTGTTTTAATCATATCTCCAATCAATTCAAGTTTTAACTCAAATTCATATTCGTCTCTTTCTTCAGTTCCCTTTTTTCCAATTAAAAGGTCTTCTGCTTGGTCTAAAGTGTAACTTTTCATTTCTCTGTATTTTTAAAATATTCGTTTCTAATTTTATTTGCTTTGTCAATTTCTTTTTTATCGACTTTGCTTGTTTTCTTTACAATTCCGTGAGTTGCAAAAACAAGTGTTTCTGTTTTATCATCTTTATCCCAAAATGCTAAAAGTCGATATTGAATTCCAGCATGTAGTGTTCTAAATTCCCAAATCTCGTCAGTTAATTTTTTAAAGAACTTTGGGTCAGATTGTTGTTCAGCTCTTCTTATATTCTGAAATATTTTATTTCTAGTTTTAAGATTTTGTTTTTTAATAAATTCAAAAGCTTCTTCTAGTAATTTCGTTTCAAATCGTTTTATCATTTTTTATATAAAGTCAAATATGATACAAAGATACAAAATAGTTTCGTTGAATGTAAACTTACGTATGATTTTTTTATGTTTGCAACGTAAAAGTGTTTTATTTTTTAGTTTGTCGAAGTTAACAAAAAAAGAGAATGAAGGTTTATTTCCATTCTCTTTTCTGATAAGGATACTGACAGATAGAGGGTGAAACATAGTTGAGCAATGCTGTTGAGCCTATGGGTATTCTATTGGTCTCTCTTTCTTACTGGTGTTACAAGTTCACTCAGACTGTTATGCCCTGCTAAGTTAAGCCTGTTTTGTTTTAATATCAGGTGATATTTAGACATAATTCGCCCTTTTTTGCATTTAGGACAATTAATTAGTGCCAGAGTCTTTTATTTCGAATTATTCCAATTGTAACTATCATTAATGATAAAAATATTTCAGCTCCACTTAGTAACATATTTTCAATTTTAGATTCTTTATTCTAATATTCCGAAAATACCAATGCACTGAAAATCTATCAATAAAAAAACCAAAACTGTCGATAAGTACATAGGGCTAAAATTCGAATAATCAACAGGGATATAGTTCAACTCCCGATGCAAAATCGGAACAGGCTATGAACTCATCGCTGGGTCCTGCAGACCGCTCATAGTTCTATTTATTAGTTGTCATTCTAATTTTTAGAGCGATTAATGATGATTCTGTTATTGCGGCCATTTTTACTATTGCAGGATATACTTATGAACCCTTACTCGGATTGTATGCTTTTGGCTTGTTTACGAAACTAAAGGTGAAAGATAATCTAGTGCCAGTTGTGGCTTTTTATCCCCTATTATCTGTTCCATTTTAAAAAGCAATTTCAAAATGGATTTAGCTGGAGTATAATTAACATTTTAATATACATGTCTAAGACATGTAATATATCTGTAATATAAGGGGAGGAATACTTTTCTTGTTTTTCTAAATATATGATTTAATAATAAACATTAAAAAAGGTTAAATTAAAGTTGCTTGTGATAATTATTAACTATACTTATAGTTGATATTGTTATGTAAGGGGTGGTGTTGTGGAGTAATGATGAGTAGTTGAGATTGATGATTCGTAACAATGATTATTAATAAATAGAAATTCACTATTACTAGGCATGACGCAATTCTTAAGAAAATTATTAAATATTTCTAAATTACTTCTGTTTGTATTGACAATTTCATCATGTCAAAACAAGCAAAAAGAAATTTATACATATGCCGTTAAACATTGCGATTTCATTGATAAAATGTCGGTGATAGGTGAATTACATCCTTCAAAATCTATAAATATTTCCTGTCCTCGGTTACGAGCGGATGCAACGATTTCTTATTTGGCTGATCATGGTGAGCGGGTTGAAAAAGGAGACACTGTTTGTATTTTAGGCTCTCAAGGAATTGTTAGTAAGTACGATCAGGCAGAAGCTGATTTGGAGAATGCAAAAGCAGAGTTTCGGAAAACAGAGGCTCGATTGCAGCTAAATACACAATTACTTATCGCCCAAAAAGAAACGATTGAAGCCAGCGTGTCTATAAAACAGTTGGATAGTATACAGCAAAAATTTGTTTCTAGTTCGCGAAAAAGAATTATCGAGTTGGAATTAAAAAAGTCAGAGCTTGAAAAGCAAAAGATTGTAAATAGGTTGAACAGTTTAAAAAAGATAAACAAATCGGAGCTTAGCCAGAAACAAATAAGAATTAAGCAATCGGAAAATAGGTTGAAAAGTGCTAAAACACAATTGGCTCAATTGCTGATAACAGCTCCAAGTTCTGGGACATTCTTACGTGCTAAGAATCGGAGAAACAACAAAAGAATGAGTACTGGTGATGTTCTTTGGGGAGGTGCGGCCATTGGGAAAATTCCTAATTCTTCCTTTTATCAGGTGAAATTAGCTCTTACGGAACAAGAATGTAAACGCATCGAAAAAGGGTTTTATTTTGAGGCTCGTATGGATTCAAGCAAACTGGTTTGTGGGAAGATAAAAAACAAGGCTTCTGTTGGAATTCCAATACATCAGAAATCCGAGGTGAAGATGTTTGAAGTAATTGCAACAATTGATTCGCTCAATTTTGAACCAAAACCGGGACAATCGATCCTCTGCAAAATAACAACAAAAGAAATTCCAGATGCATATGTATTGCCTTTATTGTCTATTTTTCAGGAGGACAGTACTCAGACAGTATATGTTGAAATTAAGGATAAATTTGAGAAACGAGATATTAAAATCATTTATAAGAATGCTGTTCAAGCAATAGTACAAGATGGTTTTACTGACAAAGAAAAAGTTGCATTAACAATACCTCATAATAGTCTAATCGTGAATAATGACTCATCCAATGAATAAAATTTACATTTTCTTGTTAATTTTCTTTTGCCATGCGTGTTCTTCTGGTGAAGAAAATGAAATATCACTTTACAAAGTAGAAAGAGGTGATTTATCGATTACTTTAAATGAAGAGGGCGAACTCAAAGCTTTAAATTCAACAAATATCTCATCTCCAAATATTTCCTGGCGATTTGGAAGTTTGAAAGTGATTAAAATTATTGATGATGGTACTGAGGTGATTAAAGGAGATACGGTAATCGTATTTGATCCTTCGGAAGTTGGAAAAGTAATTGAGCAATCGGAAAATGATTTGGCCATTGCACGTGCTGAATTGGAAAAGAACAAAGCTGAGCAAGCATCAAAATTAGAAGAGTTGGAATCGAATTTCAAGATTACTGAAATTTCTCATCGCATTTCTGAAATTAATTTTGAATTGGCGGAATATGAGGCTGAAGTAACTAAAAAAGAGATTGAGTTAAAGCTGAAGAAGGCAAAAATATCCTTAGGAAAAGCAAAGGGGGAAATTGAAAATACGAAAAAGATCCAATTTGAGGAGTTAAAACAAACTTTCTTGAGAATAAAGCAGTTGGAATCAAGAATGAAAGATGGGATTGACGCATTAAAAAGTTTGACTGTAATAAGTCCAGCACCAGGAATTGCAATTTTAACTAAGAATTGGAGTACGGGAAATAAATGGCAGGTGGGAGATCAAACTTGGCCTGGAAATCCAATGATTAGCCTTCCGGATTTAAGCCAAATAATAGCTGCTGTAAAAATTAATGAAATTGACATCTCAAAAATTTGTTCATCGCAGAAGGTAGACGTGAAATTAGATGCCTACTCTGATACAGTATTTTCGGCTGAGGTAACGAAAATTGCCAATTTAGCTGAAAGTAAGAATGGTAAAGACAAGATTAAAGTTTTCCCAATTGAAACGCTGATTGATGGAACATCGCCAAAGTTGCTTCCAGGAATGACTGTTAGCTGTAGTATTATAATTGATGAAATAAAAGACCAGTTGCTAGTGCCTGCGGATGCATTATACTCAAAGAAAAATATACATTGGGTGTATGTGAAAGAGGGTAGTTCATTCAAGAAAAAAGAGGTAACTATTGGACCTTCGAATAGTGATTATGTTGTTATAAATGAAGGAATAGAGGAAGGTGACAAACTTGCACTAACAAATCCTTATCCGGAAGATAAACAAGAAAATGAATCAGATGAATAATAAAGCTCAATTTTAGTTATGGAAAAAATTAAGATACTATTATTGGCAGGTATGTTATTCCTCATTTCCTGCAATACGCAAAGTAAAGACTCTGAATTTGAAGTGAAGAAAGGATACTTTAAGGCTTCGGTAATTGAGTCGGGTGAACTGCAGGCTATAAATGCAGTTAGCATAAACATGCCGCCTATTGGGTTCAGATATGGTTGGCAATTTAAAATTATCGATTTGGTTGAAAACGGAACGATTGTTACTGCTGGAGAAAATATCGCAAAAATTGATCAAGCATCGGTTCGGAAAAGGATCATTGATTTGGAAACACACTTGAATCTTGAAGATGCTAATTTGAACAAGTTGATTATTCAGCAAAGCAACAAAAAAAGAAGCCTTGAAACAAGCCTTGAGGAAGAACAAGCCAATTTTGAGCTTAAAAAGTTGGAAGTAGAAACTTTCAAGTTTGAATCTCCACAAAAACAAAATGTAAAAAAACTAGAGTTCGAACAAGTTAAAATCAACAAGGAAAAAGCAATTCGGAATATTCAGCGACAAAAAATAATCAGGAAGAATCAGATAATGATTCAGACGATGAAAGTGGATCAGATAAAGTTGAATATTAAAGAGGCGAATAAAGCAATTAAACAATTGGACATTATTAGTCCCATTAATGGAATTGTGCAACTTAAAAGAAATAGAAGAACGAATCAGAACTATAAGATAGGTGATGAAATGCACTTAGGACAGTCATTCGCCTTGGTGCCTGATATTAATTTCATGAAGGTGAAAACCAGTATCAATGAAATGGATTACAAAAAAATTAAAATAGGACAAAAGGTAAATGTTCGATTAGATGCTTTGCCATCGGTCATTTTTAAAGGAGAGCTTTGCTTGTTAGGCAAGCTGAGTAAACCCAAAGAAAGGGACAGTAAAATTAAAGTCTTCGATGCGGAAATCACCATTCTTAATAATGATGAAAGATTAAAACCGGGAATGACCGTGAGTTGTGAAATTATATATGCCGATCATGAAAATGCCTTGTATGTAAACAATGATTGTCTTTTGCGTGAAAATGGTAAGTACTATATTTTTCCTAAAAAGAACAAGAAGCAAGAGGTACATGTGGGTTTTTCCAATAATAAATACACCCATATATTGGATGATTTGGAAAAAGGACAGAATTTGTATCAAGCCAACAGGGGAAATGAACCTGCAATTTAGGCTGAAGAACAAATGTTATTTTGTTTAAAGAATACCACATCTATCAATAATGAACCAAAGACGAACCAGTCAAAAACGAACTTCCATGCAATTAGAAGAAAACGTACAAGCTGCCTTTAATGGCTTGAAAGAGCATAAATTCAGATCTTTTCTGACCATGTTGGGGATTATTTTTGGTGTAGCATCCGTTATTGCCATGCTTTCTATTGGAGAGGGTGCCAAACGAGAAGCCATTAAAAAGTACCAACAGTTGGGTGTTAATAACATTATCATACGAGATATGGATCTTTCTGATAAAGAATTGGAGAACATGCGAGCCAAATTTTCGCCGGGCTTATCTCTTAAAGATGCACAAGCAATACGCGATATTGTACCTCATGTTGTTGATGTGGCACCGCAAGCCGAAAAAAAGGCTGATATCAAATATCAGGACAAATCTGTAAAAGCAACACTAATTGGAGTCACTCCAAGTTATTCTGAGATCTTAAATTACTCAGCAGATAAAGGCAATTTCATAACGCAAGATCATCAGAACAGGCAATTAAAGGTGTGTGTGATTGGAATCGATATTGCCTCCAAGTTTTTCTCGATTGAAAATCCTATTGGAAAAAGTATTAAAGTGGATGATCAGTGGTTGGAAGTGGTTGGTGTATTAGCAAGTAAATCTCTTTTTACCGAGACAGTTGGGGAGTTAGCATCGCGAGATTTGAACTCTGATATCTATATTCCTTTATCAACCTTCCACAAACGATTTGAAAAAGAAAAATTATTTTCGAGTGAACTAAAGCAGATAACCATTAAGTTGGAAGGATCTCAGAATATTACTCAAATAGCTGAGATTGTAGAAAATTTAGTAGATCGTCATCACTTCAGTAATAAAGATTTTAGCATTGTAATTCCGGTTGAGCTTTTAAAACAGGAAGAAAAAGAGAGACGGATTTATAACATTCTTTTAGGATCGATTGCTGCTATTTCACTTTTGGTAGGGGGAATTGGAATTATGAACATCATGTTGGCAACTGTAATGGAAAGAACTCGAGAAATTGGAGTTAGAAGAGCAATTGGAGCAAAAAAACATGACATTTTATCTCAATTTATCACGGAATCGTTAGTCCTAAGTATTATAGGTGGAATTATAGGGGTAATTATTGGTCTTTCTTTCTCTATTAGTATTTCATTTTTTACAGAGATAACCACGAGTGTTACTTTGTATTCGGTACTTGTAGCTTTTTTATTCTCTGTAATAGTAGGTGTTACTTTTGGATATTTACCTGCTCGTAAGGCAGCTCAACTTAGCCCAATTGAATCCATTCGTCACGAATAAATCCTCAGAATCATGTTGATAGAAATTAAAGATTTACGAAAAAAATACATCATGGGTGAGATGGAAGTTGAAGCTCTTAGTGGTGTGAACTTAAGTATTGCAGCAAACGAATTTGTTAGCATTATGGGGCCATCAGGTTCTGGGAAATCTACCTTGATGAATATACTTGGTTGTTTGGATACTCCAACCGGAGGGCAATACCTTTTTGATTCAATTGATATTTCATCACGAACAGATGATGAACTGTCGGAAATTCGAAACAAAAAAATAGGTTTTATTTTTCAAACATTTAACCTGCTTCCCAAGTTGGATGCTTTGCAAAATGTAGAGCTTCCATTAATGTATTCTGGTGTTGATAAAAAGGAAAGACGTGAACTTGCAAAAAAAGCATTGAAAAGGCTTGGTTTGGAAAGCAGAATGAATCACAAACCTAATGAATTATCTGGAGGACAAAGACAGCGTGTTGCTATTGCGCGAGCTTTGGTTACGAATCCTGAAATAATATTAGCTGATGAACCAACTGGGAATTTGGATACTAAAACTGGTCGCGAAATCATGGAAATTTTTAGAGAGCTGCATCAGGAAGGTAATACGATTATTTTGATTACACACGAGCATGAAATTGCTCAGCAAGCTAATCGTGGAATTATTATTCGAGATGGACTTATTACAAAAGATGAACTAAACGATCAAAAGAATACGCTTCTCTCTGAAGAGGTGGATGAATTAAAATAAGCCAAGTAATCAATTATTAGTACATATTACTCCAAAGATAAAGATACAAACATGAAACAATTGAGAATTATTACGAGTATTCTGGTTTTATTGGTAACTACTCAATCGGTAGTGAAGTCGCAAGATCTTACTATTTTGAAGCTAGACTTGGAAGCAAGTATCAATATTGCAAAAGAGAAAAGTTATTCTATGTTAGTGTTGAAAGAAAGCATGAATGCGGCTAAGTATCAGTTAAAGGCTGCCAATAGTTCATTCAAGACCCATATGAATATGGACATTACAGCTCCTAATTATTCTGAATCCATAGTCGATTTTCAGGATACTAAAGGAATGACTTATTTCTCTAATAAGCAATTGTCTTATTCTGGAAATATCACAATTGATCAGCCATTACCTACCGATGGACGCTTATTTATCCGATCGAGCATGTATAATACGGATGATTACGATCAGGACGAGAAGTTTTTAAAGCTACAAACACGTATTGGTTTAATCCAGCCAATTCAATCTCTTTATGCATATAATTCAATCAGATCCGAATACGAAAAAGCACGATTGAATTATGATTTGACAAATAAGCGATTAAAAAGAAACGAATTGGATCTAATTTACCGAGTAAGTAAAGCATTCTACGATTTACATTCTTCTAAAGAGCGTTTAAGTATTACTAAGACATCAATGGAGAGGTTGTCCGAAGCTTATGAAATTGCACAAAATAAATTTAAAGCTGGTCTAATACGAGAAGTAGAGGCACTTCAGATGGAGGTGGATTTGGGAGAAGCTCAAAACTCATACGATTTGGCAAATGTTAATTATGGTTCGCAGCTAAATGTATTTAAACAGGTACTTGGATTATCACTTTCCGAAAAAATAGAATTGGAAGGTGATTTTAATTACGCTCCTGTTCAAATCGATGTGAAAAAAGCAATTAAAATGGCATTGGAGAATCGTTTGGAGTTAAAAGAACAGCAACTTCAAATTGATTTAACCAACATAGAATTGAAGAGGGTGAAATCGAGAGGAACCATATCTGGTAATTTGGAAGCTTACTATGATTTTGTGGGTATACAGCAGTATGATATCAACAAAAGTTTAGGTGGTGCTATTAGCGGAAGTTGGAATGCCTTGAAAGATCGTCCAGCAAATTTTGGAGTTTTATTAAAGCTAAAGATTCCAATTTTAGACTGGGGTGAAAATAGATCACGAGTAAAAGCCGTAGAATCTCGTATTAAGCAAAGTTTATATCAACAGGAAGAGCAAACAGTCGAGATTGAAAGTCAGGTGATGAGAACAGTTAATGAGCTTCACAGTACTTTAAGAAGATTAGAATTATTAAAAAAGAATAGAGTAATAGCCGAAAAAAGTTTTGCCATCTCTCAAAGCAGGTTCTCGAATGGAGATATCGATAGTCAAACATTGGCCTTGGATCGAGAAAGGTTAGATAAAACAAATGAATCGCACTTAGCGGCATTCATCGCTTACAAATTAAAATTAGCTGATTTAATGCGCAAAACCTTCTACGATTTTGAGAAAAATCAGCCAATTGTTTATTAGTCACCCCAACATTCATGTTGGGCAGTTCCTGCCACACGAACGCTTAGTTGTTATGGACAGTTTAGAAGTAATCCTGTTCCAAAAGAAATCATATTACAAGTCAATGAGCATAATAATGAAATCATATATTTTGTCCTAAGCATTGCTGAAATAATAATTGATTCAATTAACACTGCAAAAGATTCTCCAATTATTATATACCAAATTTTTTGGTTAATATAGCTTGGAATGATAAACCATAAATAAGGTAATGTTGCAAAGCTTGCAACGAATCCAGTAACTAATAAACTAGAAATAGTTATTTTCTCTGACCTAACAACAAATCGAAAGAATATTACTATTACAATAGTCTCAATTAAGATAGTCAATGCCAGACTTTGGAAAAATTGCAACCTATAATCCATATGTTAAATTTTTATTGTTTTAAATCTTTTGTTCGAAGTTAATACTACAAATAATACAATTGTGGCCAGCAAGGTGATAGAAAATACCACGAAATCATTTTTAAGCCACATGTCATTACCAATAATTGTTGGTAATGAACCTATAAAAAGAGCAGCTGTGGTCAATCCAAATGACAAGCCTCTATTTTGGGGCATAACTCTCAAAATCGCAATTAATGTAACGGGCATTGTGAAATTAAAAACAAAGGCTCCTAATATAGCAAGAAGTGGTATTGATGAATAAAAAGCAAGTAGCGGTACTGAGAGTAACAAGCCTCCAATACCTATTTTTATTAATCCATATTTATCAGCCAGAATACCACCAAAGACTTTGCCCAGTGCTAATGCTGCAATTAAAATCATAAACAAATATTGATTTTCTTTCCAGGGAAATTCAATCGATAGACCAATTAAAGAACGAACAGCTATCGGAATCATGATTAACGCAACAATTAAGACACTGTAATTAGGCATCCTTTTTCTTTCAACTGTTCGGTTGAAGTTTGGTGTCTTAATAAAGTATAAAATAGAACTAAGAACCAATAATATAAATGGAAAAAGGATGAGATTTATTTCAACCCTTGAGATCGATAAAAAAGAGCTTAAGGCTAAACCTATTCCTCCAGGAGCGACATAAATTCCCGAAAAAGTAGCTTTCTTTTCTTTTAACGACAATATAAGACTCCCTCCACCAACATGAAATAGGGCATTTCCTATGCTAACAATAATTAAAGCAGTATATATTTTACTCCAGAATAAAAACGACAAAGCGATAAAAAGTAAACCAACAATTGCTGCTAGTTTGGGATTGAGAGCTTTGTCAATTAAGTAACCGAATGGAGCTTGTAAAACAAATGCAATTCCATTATAAAGCAACATGAATAAAATAATATTGCCACTAAATTCAAGAATTCCAAAGAATAAGAATGCACAAGCAGCATCTACTAGTAAATGTGCAATAGCGTATGTTGTAATGAAAGGTGTAATCTGCGAAAACTTATCTGAATACATTAATTAAAAGTTTGGTGCAGTTTCGATAAATCGCCCTCATAATCATAATTTTTAACTAGGTCGGCTTTCTTTTCCCAATATTTAAAAACCTGTTTTGTTTTGTGCAAAATCATTGTAGTATCATTAAATCCTACAATTTCATAAGTGTGTTCTACCTCTCGTATCCCTTTCAAAGCAGTTTTGTCGTAGTCTGATAGTATGGTAATATTCGAACTTATCACATTTTTCTTATTTTCCCAGTCAATATCTTTATCATCTCGATTTTTCAGATATTCTTTTTTTACGGCAAAGAGTTCCGCTGAACAATGTATATGTTTCATAATTACACCATTTCTTTCTTGGTAAACTCTTGTAAAGCCCATATGTGCGTATTGAGGTAAATCTTCATCTTTAAATACCGCAAATACAGTTATATCAGGATAATCAGTCAGGTTTATTATTCTATGCTTATTGACAGTACCTGTTTTAGAAATTATGATATCACCTTGCGTATTAATAGTCAGAATTGTTAACACTAGTAAAATTGAATACTTTAAACTTTTCATGTCTTTTTATTTTATTAGAAGTTCATTCATTTAAATTGGACATAACGTAAAAGTGTTTTATCCTTTCGTTTGTCGAAGTTAACAAAAAAATAGAATTCAGGTTTATCTACATTCCCATAAACTAACAATTCTCTTAACGCTTACCTCAACCCACCGTTCATGTTGGGCAGTTCCTGCCACACGAACGCTTAGCTCTTACGCCAGTATAATTTTCTACCTAATCAATAAATTTGAGTTATTCTAAGCTAAACAAAAGCGTTGAGTAGGGTAAGTTTTACTAATCGTTGTTGTTTGTACTACAAAAACATCTATAAAATCAGCTTTCCCCAACTTCATAACTTCTATATAACCAATGTTTACCAGCGTTCTTTCGTGTTATAGTCTTATTGCTGGAAGATGGTAAGACGGTATTAAACAAGTTCGTTATTATAATATTTTCCATATAAATCATTACGACTATGATTATTAAACCATGCCATTTTTGATTTTCGAATGTTATCTAATTGCTCATTATCGATAGTACATACACTTATGCCGTTTTCTAAAGATTTTGATATGATTTTTCCCTTAGGATCAATAATAATACTTAAACCAGGAATAAGTGTTCCTTTATCGGATACACTATTTAAATTACAGGCCATCACATAACAGGAATTATCGTAAGCCCGTGCACATAAAAATCGCTCAAATCTAGCAAGTTTTACTATAGATTCTTCTTTTGGTGATGCAAAGGAATAAGTTAATATAGTAGCGTTTAGATTTGCTTGTATAGCACTTATTATCGGAAAATGAGATTCATAACATAATTGCATTCCCATAACTTGCTGTCCCAAACTAGAAACAGCAATTTCATCTCCAGCTGCAAAAGTATCCATTTCTGTTGGTCCTAAATGTGTTTTACGATGGATACCTACAATTTCTCCCTTCTCAAACATTATTTGCGATATATAAATTTTCATATTTATCTGTTCTGGAAAACCTACCGCAAAAGCAATATTAAAACTTAAGGAAGCTTTCTTTAAACAATTAAAAATATGTTCCTTTCTATGATTAGCAGCCTTAATTACTTCAATATCTTTAGTGTAAGCTGTCAGATTCATTTCAGGGAAAAGTACAAAATCAACGTCTTGAACACTTAGTTTAGTGAGCCATTTAATAGTTTCTTTTATATTGAAGTTAAAATCCCCAACAATAGACTTTATAGGCACTGCAGCAACTTTCATTTAATTTTCTGTTAGTTTTGACTTGTTCTATTGTTTTAAACAATTTCTACTTTCTGATTTTCTTAAAGATATATAAATTAGATTTCTTTATTAGATTCGTATCTTTTTGAGCAAACCAATTGTATTGGCTTGCTGGTGTTTGTTAATTGCACTAAACTTTATGCTCAAGCCATACTGCTCCAATATGTTGTATACAACCAAGGCAGCTTCTTTTAGTTCAGCAATGGGAATATAGACATAGCCCTCTACCAACTTAAACAAAGCTTTAATTGCTGTATCGCGAACAAGATCTTTCTCTGCCATCTGAGAGTAAACCTTCAATCGTTTTAATGCCTCAATTAATGAGGTATTAGTAGCGCTTGTCTTTTTTATTATGGGAGAGAGATAGGTGTCTGCACTCCAATCAATCTTCGCAAATGCTTTTAGAATAAGAGTTAATAATGCACTAACATCGCCATTGCGACTACTTGGTGTAATTTTTTAAATCAATGCCATTCTTAGTTTTTTTTAAGGATTAATATTTATTAATTATTCAAAAAATCTTTTTTTACTTTACCTGTATTGATTATTCAAAATGTCATTTTATGCTTTGTCATTATTGATATTGGGTGAAAAACCAATATTTCATACTTTACCTGTTTAGGCATTGATCAAAATACCAGTTTTTCATATTCCACAGATCTTCTCAAATTAAAATGACCTAAGTTAAGAGTAAGCTGTAGCAGATGAATACACTGAAATAGTTTGCGAGTAATTTACTCGCAAGCTTATTAACATGTTTGTGGTCTTAGCTTAAGATAGTGGAATGAATAGGTATCAAAAAAAGCGTAAAATTACGTGTTACTGTGAGATTACGCTTTTTAAAGTCTTATTTATCTTTGTTTTTTCTGCTAAATATCGATTTTATTTTATCGTAAATCGATTTCTTATTTTTCTTTCGTTTAGCCCGACGTTCCTTTAGTTTCATTCTGTCCTCATTCTTATTGTCTATACCTAAGAGTCTTTCAAAGAACCCAGCTCTAGGCGGCATGTAATGTGGAATATCTAATTGAGCTAAAGTTTCATTATCTGGTTTGAAAAAAGGAGCAGAGCAATAGTTATGATACCTGCTGTTATTGTTGAGCTGATGCATGAATTTACCATATATGGGTAGAGCCATTGAAGCACCTTGCCCTAATGATAAAGAGCGGAAATGTACTCTCATATCGTCAGCACCAACCCATGCTCCAGCAACTAAGTTCTGATTATATCCAATATACCAACCATCAGCCTGAGATTGTGTTGTTCCGGTTTTACCAGCAAATTCACCCTTTAAGCCGTAAACTGTTCTCAAAGATTTAGCCGTTCCACTATCTACAACCGCAGTTAGCATGTGATTAATTATATCAGCATTTTCAGGAGATAAACTTGTGTCAAATTCTGTATCTAATGGATTTAAGTCTACAATAACTTCACCTTTGTTAGTCTCAATTCGAGATATATAATAAGGTTCTACTTTTTTTCCTCTATTAGCAAAGTCGGCATAAACCTGAATCATCTCTAAAAGCGAAATATTAGCTGTGCCTAAAGCTAATGAAGGTACATTTGGTAGCGGCGAGGTAATACCCATTTCTTTAGCGAGATCGATGGTTGATTCGATACCTGTTTCCATAATAAGATCAACAGCAATCGTATTGACCGATTCTGCCAAAGCACCCTCCATACTGTAGCTGCCTTTATAATTATCATCGGCATTCTTAGGAGACCAATCTTGAAAATCAGAATAAACCTTTCGTTCATTCTTGTAGTATTCGTAAGGCGACATATTAGCTTCGAGAGCTGCTGCGTAAACTATAGGTTTGAAAATTGAACCCACTTGTCGTCTACCTGTAACATGATCGTATTGAAAATGCTTGAAATCGATACCTCCAACCCAAGCTTTAATTTTGCCAGTGTTAGTTTCCATGGCAACAAAACCAGTGTTTAGAAGTTTTATGTAGTGCTTTATAGAATCGAGAGGACTCATTTTCACATTTTTATCACCATTCCAAGTGAAAATCTTCATGTCTCTTTTCTTCTTGAGAAGAGCATCTATTTCTTTCTTCTTTTTACCTTTTTTTATTAAGGATTTATAATAAGGTGATCGTTCTATAGCTGAGCTTAGAATTCCTTTATTATTGTCCCAAGGATTTTGTTTTCCCCAGTGTTTGTAAAATAAGTTCTGTAAGTTTTTCATATGAGATTTAACAGCATCCTCTGCATATTTCTGCATGCTATAATCAAGCGTACTTACAATTTTTAAACCGTCTCGGTAAATGTCATAATAGGAGCCATCAGCCTTTGTGTATTTTTTTAGAATGTTATCAGCCTCCAAGCGAATTCGTTCACGTAAGTATGGGGCAAGTCCTGAATGTGTACTCTGTTTCTGATAGTTAATTTTTAAAACTTGTCGTTTAAGTTGCTCAGCCTTATTTTCAGAAATAAAGTTATTCTTAGCCATTTGTCCAATAACTACATTCCGTCGTTTTTTCGATCTTTCGGGGAATCTTCTAGGGTTGTAGTAGGATGGTGCTTTAAGCATACCAATAAGTACAGCACTTTCATCAAGTTTAAGCCGATAAGCAGGTTTGCTAAAATATTGGCGAGAGGCACTTTCAATACCAAAAACCTGCTCTCCGAAAGGAACTGTATTTAGGTAGAGTTGAAGAATCTTCTTTTTAGAATAGATTTTCTCTAAACGCGAAGCTGTAATGGCTTCTTTAATTTTATTGACTGGCATAGAGAGTTTACCAAAATTCCTTCTAGGATAAAGGTTCTTTGCTAACTGTTGGCTAAGTGTACTTCCTCCACCAGAGCTTTTGTTGCCAAGTATTAGAGTTTTTACTAGAACTCGAATTAAGCTTATTTCGTCAATACCTTCATGGCTATAGAATCTTGAATCTTCAGTAGCAACTAGGGCATTTATTACATTGATAGGAATGGCACTAAAGTCTATGTTGGTACGATTCTCTGCGAAGATACGCCCCATAATTTTTCCGTCCTCAGAGTAAACTTCCGAAGCATCTGCATTTTGAATCGTCTTTAAAGTATGATAGTCTGGTAGTTTACCCCATGCACCATAATAGATACTTGCCAAGAATAAACTGAATAATGATCCAGCTATAAGAATACAGAAGAAGAAAAATCGAAATAGCCGAGTTTTAATTGTTCTCTTAGCCTTTCCCTTTTTTGCTCGTGATACTTTTCTTTTAGGAGAATTCTTTTTTCGGACTTTTATAGTCGTGTTTTTGCCTTTAGTCATTTATTTCTTTAGTTGTGGTTTCGGACTCAATTTACGGTGCACAAAAGCCAACCTAACTGAATCAATGCAGATAACGTTAAGTAAATAACTTTTATTGCTGAAAGTTTTAAAATTGAGTTTTAAGGTGAGGTCACCGCAAATATAAGTAAAACTTGTGAATTAGAATTCTGAAGTGTGTGTATTGAATGTGTTAAAAAAGGTTAGAGTCGATTTTATGATTTTCTATATGTGTTGCATTGGAATTGTAGAATTTTAATTTCTTTTAATTCTTCAAGATTCATTCTTTTGCCATAATAGTTTTGTTTCGTGTGCATGATAAAAGCCTTGTTTTATAGAGATTTGATCTATTCTAAATCTAAATGTCTGATTATTTGAAATTTAGAAAGCCTACGTGTAACTACTGTTTTTAGGCAAATTTATGCTTTTTTATGTTATTTTTATTGAGGGAATGTCTTATCTTCATAGCTGCTAATTGAGAAAAAATAGTCACTTTTGTGGCGAATATTGATAGATGGATAAGTATCCGTAAAGAATCTTGTTATGAGATCTTTATAAGATAAAATGTGGAGAATGACTGTAAAACAAATTATAATACTAATATTAACTCTGGTTGTTGTATTGCTTGATACGCATACTAGCTCGTCTAAACGAGAAGAATTACATATACCTTACGATAGCAAGCTAGATCCAGTTTCGCATCGTATTTCAAACGAACTTTCATCATCAGATGCTACCAAACGGGCTGATTATAGAATTAATAGATTTCTAGAATATTGGCGTATTAATGGTGCATCAGTTGCTTTGGTAAAAGACGAGAAGCTTGTATTTGCAAAAGGTTACGGATACGCAGATACAGAAAAGAAAGAGAAGGTTGAGCCTGATCATTTGTTTCGTATTGCTAGTGTTTCAAAGCTGATTACGGCTACTGCAATAATGAAACTTAAGGAAGAAGGTAAGTTGCAATTAAGCAATCGTGTTTTTGGAGAAGATGGAATCCTCAATTCAGAGAATTATCTAGCGATTAGAGATAAACGTGCGAAGAAAATTACCGTAGAGCAATTGCTAAGACATACAGCCGGTTTTACAAGTCGATATGGTGATCAGATGTTTTTGCCTATAACGATTGCTGAAAAAATGGATGTTCCAGCCCCAGCAAGTGCTGAAACTATTATTGAATTTGCTCTTTCAAAACGTTTACATTTTACACCTGGAAGTAGAGGAAGTTATTCAAATTTAGGCTATGTAATTCTCGAGAAAGTTGTTGAAGCTGTATCAGGCAAGGATTACGAATCGTATGTACAAGAACACATCTTACAGCCTGCAGGTATATTCGATATGCATATTGGGCACAATTTGCGTGAAGATAAATTACCCAATGAAGTAAACTATTACGAACAATCAAACGCTATACTCGTTCCTGCTTTTGATGGTTCTGGTGGAAGGGTGTACCGTAGCAATGGTGGAAATAATATTGAGGCACTTGGAGGTGCTGGTGCTTGGATTGCTTCTGCAGCCGAATTAATGAAATTCTATGTAGCCATTGATGGTAAAGACAAACAAGCTGATATACTATCTAAGAAAAGTATTGAATACATGACCAAGCCAAGCCGAAGAGGATTCAGCCCGATTGGATGGAAAGGAACTCGATCGAATGGAACATGGTGGAGAACGGGTACTCTTGCAGGTAGTTCTGCTCTTTTAAAACAAAATCCTGATGGATCTACTTGGGTGATAATAACCAATACATCGTCGTGGAAAGGATCTGATTTCCCAAAGGAATTGAACAAGTTAATGAATCGTGTAATGCGCTCTGTTAAAAAATGGCCAGAGGCTGATTTGTTTAACTATTTTGAAGCTCAGCCAAATCAGCTTGCATTTGATGATATTTCTGATTTTTTAGAACGTAGCTAAGGTTTTAAATCAGCATAGTTTTTTAGTTCTTTCCTTTAGCTTAAAAAGCTAATACAATCTTCTTTGATTCTGTGATCTCAATAAAAAAGATGCTCAAAGTCTTGATGAGATAATGATGTCTGTAAAAAAACAATTTAGGATATGTTGTATTAAATAATGCTTATTTGACTTAAGACTCTGATATAATACTCTTAAGTGCGTTATATTAGATGTGATACATAGCATGAAAAAAGATTGTTGTTTTTGTCTTGTATTTTTTAATAGATTGGTATTTTTGCACTCAAATACTAAACAAACAATAAACTACTTTTTTTAATGGAAAATCGCAGAATTCTAGCTATAAATCCGGGATCTACTTCTACAAAGATTGCCGTGTATCAAGGCGATAAATCAGTATTTCTAAAAAACATTAAGCATTCTAACGAAGAGCTAGCTCAATTTAACAGCATTTCAGATCAATTTGAATTCCGTAAGGATATTATCCTAAAGGAATTGATTGATGCAGAAATTCTTATTGATCTAATTGAAGCTGTTGTTGGACGCGGCGGTTTGGTTAAGCCTATCGAGTCTGGAGTTTACTTGGTTGACGAGAAACTTAAAGCTGATTTACGCATTGGAATCCTTGGAGAGCACGCAAGTAATCTTGGTGGACTGATTGCTGATAATATTGCACAGTCATTACCCAATGCAAAAGCATATATTGCTGATCCAGTTGTTGTGGATGAAATGATCGATGTTGCTCGTGTTTCTGGTCATCCAGAATTTGAGCGTATGTCTATTTTTCATGCTTTGAATCAAAAAGCTGTAAGTCGATCATTTGCTTTATCGGTAGATAAAAATTACGAAGACTTAAATATTATTGTTGCTCACTTAGGAGGAGGTATCTCTGTTGGTGCTCACCTTAAAGGTCGTGTAATTGATGTGAACAATGCTTTAGATGGAGAAGGACCTTTCTCTCCTGAGCGTTCAGGAACTCTTCCTGCTGGTGCATTAGCTAAGCTTTGTTTTAGCGGTGATGTTACTTTGGATGATGTTAAAAAAATGATCAAAGGTGAAGGTGGATTAGTTGCTCATATGGGAACTAATGATGCTTACGAAATTGAGTTGAAAGCTAAAGCTGGCGATACAAAAGCTAAATTGATTCAAGATGCAATGGCTTACCAAATAGGTAAATCTATTGGTGCTTGTGCTGCTTCTTTAAAAGGTGAAGTTGATGGAATTATCTTAACGGGTGGTATTGCTCACAATGGTGATTTAGTGAGCTATGTTAAAGAAATGGTTTCATTTATTGCTCCAGTTGTTGTTTATCCTGGTGAAGATGAAATGAAAGCTCTTGCAATGAATGGCTATATGGTATTAAGAGGTGAAGTAGTACCTAAGAGATACGTATAGTTTATCATCTAAACAGATATTACTCTAATTATATATTTATTAGAGTTCATGATATTATAAAACTTTCGGTTAGTTCTGGAGGTTTTTTTTGTGCCCTATATATCTGATTTTAATAAGTCTAAATAGAAATTGGTGTGCGATCTACTTTAACGCATTCATATGAATTCGATTGGAAAACCTATTAATAGGGGGCTTGTTCAATGTTATGACATATATAAAGTGTTGAGTAGCTAGAACTTAATTTGCTTGATTCTCAATTAGAGAAATAATTCTTTAATATTTTTTATATCTTAAACGTGGAATAGGGTGTAAGACCTGTTGAATATGAGTTGATTTAGCCGCACTCATTAAAGTTTGAATCTGAAATTGTACAAGAATAATTAGCATAAAATCTAATCAATCTCACAATAAAAAGAAGATGAACGAACCTTAACTTAGATATGCTTTATCATTAACCGAGCTCGGTAATCATGCTCGGAATTAAAGTGTATGCTTATTAAGTAGTTTGTCTAATCAAACAAAACATGAAACTATGAATGATCAGGCTGAATTTGTAAAAGATCTTGTTGCCGAGCATGGAACAAAAAGGGAGAACCTTCTTCCTATATTGCAGGCTGTTGTTGAAAAAGATCGTTTTTTATCAGAGAATGCTATTCTTAAAATAGCTGAGGAAACTAAAATCCCTGCTGCCGATGTCTACGGTACGGCTAGTTTCTATACATTTCTCGATATTGTTCCAAGAGGCAGGTACGTAATTCGTATTTGTAAAACCATAACCTGTGCCATGAAAGGGAAAAATCAAATTCTTTTGGCACTTGAAGATTTTTTGAAAATTAAATTAGGAGAAACTACGCCTGATAAATTCTTCACAATTCTTGAAACCAATTGCTTAGGATGGTGTCATAAAGCGCCTGCTATGTTGGTTAACGATGATATTTATACCGAATTGACTCCGAATGAAGTAGTTGATATTCTTAGTTCCTATAAGCAAAAGGCAGATAAGGAATAGGGTATATCTTAATTATCAAATTTGTAAAAATCTAGAGTTATGACGATAAAAACAAAACAGCTTAATAGAATAGACTTAATCTTCAAACATGAAAATGACTGCAAGGAGATTCTAACAAAATCATTTGAACGTTCTCATGAAGAAATCATTAACGAAATGGTTAACTCGGGACTTAAGGGGCGTGGTGGTGCTGGTTTTCCAACAGGACTAAAATGGAAACTTACGGCTGAGGAACAAGAACCTACTAAATATGTTATTTGTAATGCCGATGAGGGAGAGCCTGGTACATTTAAGGATAGAGAAATATTAACAAGAGTTCCTCATAAAGTATTAGGTGGTATGGCCATGTGTGCCAAAATAATTGGTGCGAAAGTGGGGTATATTTACTTGCGTGGTGAATATAAATTTCTCGTGCCTCAACTAAGAGAAGAACTTAAAAAGTTTCATCAGATAATGGATGAGCTTAATTTAGATTTTAGGGTAGATATCTTCTTAGGTAGTGGCGCTTACATTTGTGGAGAAGAATCTGCTCTTTTCGAATCGATGGAAGGTAAAAGAGGTGAGCCAAGAAATAAGCCTCCATATCCAACTCATTGTGGATATTTAAATAAGCCTACGGTAATAAACAACGTTGAAACTCTGGCTCATTCATATACCATTATGAAATATGGTGCAAAGAAATTCAGAGAATTGGGAGTAAAAGATTCTTGGGGTTCCAAGGTGTTTTCTGTATCAGGTGACACACCAATACCAGGAATATATGAACTTGAATTGGGCATGAGTGTTCAAGCTTTTGTTGATGATTTTGGTGATGGAGATACTAAGGCTGTTCAGGTTGGTGGAGCTTCTGGCTTCCTTGTTCCACGTAAGCGTTTCTCTAAATCTCATATTGGTTATCAAGGTAAATTGACAGGAGTATCATTGCCTACAGGAGGATCTATGATGATTTTCAATAGTTCTCGCTCAATGTATAATGTTCTGAATAACTATCTAGATTTCTTCGAAGAAGAATCTTGTGGACAGTGTACACCTTGTCGTGTAGGTTGTCAACAATTACTCAAAGGTATCAAAGCTGTAAAACGAGGTGAAAAGCCAGCAGCTTATCTAGATAAACTTTTAAAACTAACAGACACAATGCGTTTAACTGCTAAGTGTGGTTTGGGACAATCAGTCGCAAATTCATTTTCCTCTATTGTAGAAAATTTCCGTGAGGAGATGATTTACTAATGGATTCTAAATAAATGAGTCTAATGTTCAATTTTTTAAGGCAATGAATAATTAGAAGCCTTAATCTTTAAAGAGAATGAAAATGACAAATATGATCAATTTATCAATTAATGGAATAGCTGTTAGTGTTGAGGAAGGAAAAACCATACTCGAAGCAGCTCAGAAATTACATATTAAAATACCAACACTTTGTTATCACAAAGACCTTTGTGTGGCAGGTAATTGTAGAGTTTGTGTTGTTGAACAAGCGGGTGTTGATAGGCTAGTTGCTTCTTGTGCTACTCCTGTTAACGAAGGAATGGAGATTAATACCAATAGTTTAAAGGTTCGGAATTCTAGAAAGCATATTATTGAGCTCTTATTGGCAGAACATAACGAAGAATGTACAAAGTGTTATAGAAATGGACATTGTGAGCTTCAAACAATAGCGGCTGATCTTCAAATTACGAATCAAGATTTTATCGACCTAGTGCCTGATAAGTTTTATAGTGTCGATTCTTTTTCACCTTCTATTGAAAAGGATGATAGTAAGTGTATTCGCTGTCAGCGTTGCGTAAGAACTTGTGCCGATATTCAAAGTGTGGGGGCAATTGCTGTTGCTCATAAGGGCGCTGATATGAAAATATCAACTTTCTTTAATTATTCTTTAAATGAAGTTGTTTGTACAAATTGTGGTCAGTGTATTGTGCATTGCCCAACGGGGGCATTGGTTGAAAAATCGTATGTAGAACAAGTTTGGGATGCTATAGCAGATCCTGAAAAGCATGTTGTGGTTCAAACTGCCCCTGCTGTGCGAGTAGGTCTTGGTGAAGAACTTGGATTTGAAGCAGGTTCTAGAGTAACAAATCAAATGGTTTCAGCACTTCGACGTTTAGGTTTCGATTCAATATTGGATACCGATTTTACAGCTGATTTAACTATTATGGAAGAGGGAACAGAGTTGTTAACTAGGCTTAAGGGAGCATTGGTTGATGATAACCCTGATGTTGCTTTGCCTATGGCTACTTCTTGTTCGCCAGGATGGGTGAAATATATCGAGCACAAGTATCCTCAATATTTACCAAATCTATCGACATGTAAGTCGCCACAGCAGATGTTTGGTGCATTAGCTAAGACTTACTATGCTAAGAATATTGATGTAGATCCTGCGAATATTGTTTCTGTTTCTATTATGCCTTGTACAGCTAAAAAGTATGAAGCTAATCGACCAGAAATGAAAGATAGTGGTTATAAGGATGTCGATTTTGTTCTTACAACTCGAGAGTTGGCTGTTATGATTAAGCAAGCAGGTATCGAATTTGATCAGTTGAATGAAGAGAACTACGATTCCATTATGGGAATTGGTTCAGGAGCTGGTGTGATTTTTGGTGCTACTGGTGGTGTTATGGAGGCAGCTTTAAGAACAGCTTATGAAATTGTAACAGGTAGAGAAGTTCCTTTTGAGAATTTAGAGATTAAACCTGTTCGTGGACTTGGTGGTGTGAAAGAAGCTATTATTCCTATTGTAGATGTTCGTCCAGAATGGTCATTTCTTGAGGGTGTTGAGTTAAAATGTGCTATAGCAAATGGCTTAGAAAATGCTCATCAACTTATGGAAGCTATTGATAGAGGAGACAGATTTTATCATTTCATAGAGATTATGGCCTGCCCGGGTGGTTGTCTTGGTGGTGGTGGTCAACCATTCCCTGTCGATGATGAAATACGTCAGAAAAGGATGGATGCCATTTACGCTGAAGATTTATCGTTAGCGATTCGAAAATCACATGAGAACCCTGAAATTATTCAGATTTATAAAGATTTTCTTGAGAAGCCATTGAGTCATAAGTCTCATAAATTATTGCACACTTCATATGTGAAGCGTCAACCGTACTAGAGGTCGTATTAATAGACTGACGAATAATTAGTTAATTAAAGGCAAATACGTCACATTAATATTGGGGTGATGATAAGACGAAAAATCCCTTGTAGGCAATAGCTTACAAGGGATTTTTTTATATGTATGTAAAAGTGATTCTTTTATTAGAATTGATTTACAACTTTACGAATAGCAACTAGCTTAGTTAATAAATCTTCAAGGTGATCTAAATGTAACATATTTGCACCATCAGATTTTGCGTTAGCTGGATCAGGATGTGTTTCGATAAAGATACCATCGACTCCAACAGCTATACCTGCTTTAGCGATAGTTTCAATCAAGTCTGGACGACCACCTGTTACACCAGATGTCTGGTTGGGCTGTTGTAATGAATGGGTAATATCTAAAACAACAGGACAATTATTCTTTTGCATTGCTGGTATCCCACGGTAATCAACAATCATATCTTGGTAACCAAACATATTTCCACGGTCGGTTAATACTACTTTGTTGTTTCCTGATTCTCTAACTTTATTAACTGCAAACTTCATAGATTCAGCAGCTAAGAATTGACCTTTTTTGATATTTACAACCTTACCTGTTTTAGCCGCTGCAACTAATAAATCAGTCTGACGACAAAGAAAAGCAGGAATTTGTAAGATATCAACATATTGAGCAGCCATAGCCGCTTCCTCAGCTGAGTGAATATCCGTAACAGTTGGTACACCAAATGTATCACTAACCTTTTTCAATATTTTTAAAGCTTTTTCATCTCCAATACCTGCAAAAGAATCTAAACGAGAGCGATTAGCTTTTCGGTATGAACCTTTAAAAACAAAAGGAATCTCAAGCTTGTTGGTTATTTCAACAATACGTTCAGCAATTTGCATTGCGATTTCTTCACCTTCAATAGCACATGGTCCAGCTAAAAGGAAAAAGTTACCTGATTCGGTGTGCTTTATATTGGGAATATTCTTAATCATGATGTATTTGTTTTTATTTCTTGCAAAAATAAGAAAAGCTTCGAGAAATAGAGAATACCTGATCTAGTTAATGCAATAGATCGTGAGATATGAGAATCAAGATATGAGATTGATTTACAAACTGCTTATAGTCAGAATATTAATGAAAACATAACAAGTTTATTATGATCTCATTATCAGTTGTTTGTAAAACCTTACCGAACCATTGTAATGAATAATGATATTTAAATCTCTTTAAAGGAGAATGATTTTGTGTAAGCACTAGTCTGTCCATCACTCTCTACAATAGGATAAACAAAAAAGTTGACAGGCTCTTTAGAGTAAGCTTCCAATATTAAATCACGACCTTGAGTCATTTCAACACGATTGGCATCTAAGTTTCCAAAATAGAAATCGGCTTTGTCAGGTGCTTTATCTGCTTCAGAAATATCTACAGGAAACCATTCATTGTTTTGATAGTAATCAGCCCAACAGTGGTAACCTCTAATTTGACCATCTTTCCCTTCTGGAATAGAAAAGCCAATATGAAAACGAGCAGGCACTTTTATACTGCGAGCTAAAGACATGAAGTAAGAGTGAAAATCGGTACAATTACCTACCGAAATGTCGCATGCATAGTTTGAGTTGCCATTACCAAAAGTAAATTCACCTGCAATTTTTGTTGTATTTAGATATAGGGAAACAACACTGTCTTTACTTATCCCTTTTTTGATACTTGTTGGTAAGCTAGCATAGTAATGATCTGAAGGATTTTGAGCTTTAGGCTTGCCATAATACATCTCATTCAAAACGAAATCGTAAACAGGTTTCATATTCTCAGGAGAAAAGTGGTTTGCTTTTGCGATTGAATCGAAACGATCTCCAATAGGTACTAGTCGATTAGCTTCAAGGTATTGTTTGGGATTTGTATCTTCAAATTTAGCATTTGCTCTTAGCTTACGTTTTACATTAAAGTGAATGTCAATATCTGTAGTTTGTCTTAAGCCATTCTTAAGTTCTGCATACAAGTATGAATTGCCATGTGCTTCTTCAGTTTTAACCTCATAAGGGATATCTGTATCGATCGAAAGCTCACTGATACTTTGAATCTCATTTGATTGTGGAATAGGAATCCAAACCTTCATGTTTTTGCCTGAATTGGCTTGAAGACTCACTTTATAATTGAATTCAAAATTTCTCTCTGGAACTTTACTGCAACTAATAAATACAATTGCAGCCATAAATAACATCCATCTCATCATCATCTTTTCTTTATTGGCTAAACACTTTTTTTAATAATCGTGCGAAAGTAGGCTAAAGCAATTGTTTTACAAAGTGATGTGCCTAATAAAAAGATGATATTGTCTTATTTATAAAATATGGAAGTGATTATCTTGATTACTGTGTTCTTGCTATCTGCATGTTTCGAGTTGGGGATCTGATATCCCCTTTTATATACTACACTGGCGATTGAAAATCGCAAACTCATTAATCCCAGATTGTAAATTTGGGACAGCCTTAGTTTTATAAAGACTAGGCTCCTGCAGATATCTTATCTAGTTCCGAGCTAGGGATTTGTTATCCCCTTTAAATCTTTGCGTTCTTTGCGAAACGACCTTTGCGCTTTTTGCGTTTAAATTTTGACATCTATTCGTGCGTATTTCCTGACTGAAGCAATTTTATTAAATTTGTCACTCATTTACTAAACGACTTCAACTTGACTTTCGATCCATTCAGCATAGACTTACCCGTAAAAGAAATTATTTCACAGACCAGAGAGCATTTGGACAAGCAGAATACACTTATCATTTCAGCCCCTCCAGGAGCAGGGAAGAGTACCTTGCTACCATTGGCTTTAATGGAAGAAACCTGGTTGAAAGGTCAAAAAGTTCTGATGCTTGAACCTCGAAGATTGGCAGCCAAAACGATTGCAATGCGTATGGCTTTTCTTTTGGGCGAGGAAGTGGGACAGAGCATTGGCTATCGCATACGTTTCGAAAAGCGAGTATCAAAGGCGACACGTATCGAGGTGCTTACCGAAGGAATTCTGACCCGAATGTTACAGTCCGATAATGGGCTTGAAGGAGTAGGTTTGGTTATTTTCGATGAAATACATGAACGTAGTTTGCATGCTGATTTGGCTTTAATTCTGTGTCGAGAAACTCAAGATATATTGCGTTCTGATTTGCGTATTATGCTGATGTCTGCGACCATTAATAGTACAGAACTGAGCGATCGCCTTAAGGCAGAAGTTATTGAAAGCAAAGGCCGACAATACCCAGTCGATTTAATTTATACCGAAGCTAGTGATGTGAGATTACTTCCTGAAATTACAGTGAACACAGTTGTAAGGGCGGTGAAGGAACAGCTTGGCGATACTTTGGTTTTTTTACCGGGCGAAGGCGAAATCCGAAAATGTGAAGCATTACTAAAAGCTCAATTGCCAGATTTTATGATTTACCCTTTGTTTGGTATGCTAGCAAGTAATCGTCAGCAGGCAGCCATTATGCCCGATAGACAGGGACGTCGAAAAATAGTACTGGCAACGGCTATTGCCGAAACCAGTCTTACTATCGAGGGGATTAAAACGGTTGTGGATTGTGGATTCAGTCGGGTATCCCGATTCGATCCGAAAACAGGTTTGTCCCGATTGGAAACCATCGAAATATCGAAAGATTCTGCTGACCAAAGAGCAGGTAGAGCTGGTCGACTAGGACCAGGCGTTTGTTATCGAATGTGGTCCTTGGCATCTCATAATCGGTTAAAAAAACATCGTGTTCCCGAAATATTGGAAGCAGATTTGAGCTCTCTCGTTTTGGAAATGGCAGTTTGGGGTGTAGACGATATTCAGGAACTCACTTGGTTGAGTCCGCCACCAGAAGCGGCTATTACACTAGCGAGTGAAAGTCTGCACGAGTTGGAGGCATTGGAAAATGATCGTATCACCGAACATGGGCGCCAGATACAGAAATTACCTTGCCACCCCCGTATTGCTCATATGCTACTTAAGGCTAAGGAAGAAGATCTTTTGCCACTGGCTACTGATTTGGCTGCCCTTTTGGAAGAGCGAGACCCTTTGCCTCGCGAAACAGGTATCGATATTAATTTGAGAATCGAGGCTTTGCGCCGACATCGTAAGGGTGATAGAACGCTTAGAACTCTGAATAGAATTGAGAAAGTAGCCGCTTCGTACAGGCAACTCTTCAATATAAAAGCCGAAAATGGACTGGTCGATCCATACGAAACAGGTGTTATTTTGGTGCAAGCTTACCCAGAGCGAATAGCCCATGCAAGCCCCGGAACCAATGCGCGTTTTCTGATGGCAAATGGCAAGCAAGCCATGGCGAGTCACCAAGATGATTTAGCATTTGAAGCTTGGTTAGCTATTGCTCATGTTGATGATAGGGAGCGAGGTGGTAAAATTTTCATGGCTTCTCCTCTCAACCCACAAGATATGGCTCCGCTGGTAAAAGAGCGTGAAAACATTGTTTGGGATACACGCAAAGGTGGATTGATTGCCACTAAGGAATTGAGAATTGGTCGTATCGTTTTGCAATCGAAACCACTTCGTCAGCCCAATGAGGAGCAAGTTGTATCTGCTATTTCTAAGGCTATTGAGAAG
>JADGEF010000034.1 GCA_016744515.1 Marinifilaceae bacterium
TCGTGTTTGTGATTTTTAAAAATTCGTATTTATTGATTTTTCAAATTCTATTTTTGGCTGCAAATTTTGTTATTCCTAAAAGTCATTTTTGTGCTTTGTCGTTTTGGCATTCACTAAAAAAGTCGTTTTTCAAGCTTTGCAGCTTTGGCATGCGTTAAAAAAGTAGTTTTTCACGCTTTGCCGTTTTGGTATTCATTAAAAAAGTCGTTTTTCAAGCTTTGCCATTTGTGCATTCATCCAAAAATCAATTTTTCAAGTTTTGCGAATATTAGTGTTGAGTAGAAAACTAATTCGTGCGGTTAGTATCTATTTTAATGTCACTTATTTAGCTTTGTGTTTTAAAAAAGGGAGGGTAAGCAAAAAGGTGTGGATAACACGTCATGCTCTGACTATGAACAAGCTACTCATGTCAGGCTATGACTATGTGATGAGAAGCTATTGATCCCTAAAGTAAACCTCATGTTTTAAAATTCAGCTTGTCTTTGCGATGGAGCCATAGCGACTGAAGCAATCTCTCAATAGAAGAACAAGAATGGGTTTTATGCTCGGTTCATTTATCATGAGATTGCCACGTCCTCATACTTCGTTCTCGCAATGACATTAATATGTAAATTATTGCTTGTTTAGATGCGTTCTTTCTTTTAGTCATGCGATATGTCGTTTCTCAATATTTCCACTTTACCCCAAACCTCTAAAGGGGTTTATGGGTAGCTATTTTAAAAGTCCATGTCAGGGGATTTAGGGGTAAGGAGTTGTCGCAAAGCTGTACGGTTAATATCTAACTTCTGAAACTTATTATTTTTATGACTTACCATAGAATAAAATTGTGCGTTTCTACATTGGGGTTACATTGGGTTATGGAGATGTGCATTCGTAGAGACACAAAATTTTGTGTCTTTACATTGGGGTTACGTTGGGTTATGGAGATGTGTATTCGTAGAGACACAAGATTTTGTGTCTCTACATTGGGAATTATTATTTAGGATTGGGGATCGTTCATCATTGGGTTTCCCATCATCGGGTTTATTTATTACAATTATTCCATGTACATGGTTTGGCATAATCACGAATTCATCCAATTCAACAAATGGAAAATGTTTGGGTATTTCTGACCAATATTTATTTGCCATATATCCTATTTCAGACAATTGCATTATCCCATTGGTAATTTCACCAAAATAGTGTTCTCTGTTTTGTGTACAGATAGTAACAAAATAGGCTGCATTACTGCCGTAATCCCAATTTTGTAGGCGGGTCGATTTTATTCGATATTTATTTTGGAATTTTTCTGTCATCTAATGTGTTCTTTTACGCATATAGGTTGGGTTATGGGGGATGCAAGGTTTTGCATTATCAAACTTGTATGCAAACCCCAATACTACTTGCTAGCTTTTATCGTATCGTTTTCCGTTTGGCTAGCAGCTGCTGCTTTTACGGGGGTAGGCGATACCACTTCGACCCATTGTCCTGCTTTGCTAGCGTTGATATCATTATCGTACATGGCCTCGCAGTACACCGTTGGTAAGTAGAATCGACCCAAATAAGCTGCATTTAAAATTACCTTGAATGTTTTTGTTTTATTCTTATCGAGATCGAAATAAGTATAAACCCTATCGTCTCTTATATCCTGATAACGTGCCTTATCGCCAGATTCTGTTGTCGTGTTTTCCTCCAGTCTTAAGTTTCGAATTTCCCAACCCGATGGGAATATCTGACTTAAAGCCATTTCTTTATAATCGACCTTAATACCCGGATGCGAGATGCTCACTTCGGCTACAAAATCGGTGCCTTGTACCAATCGACTTGGATCTAATTTTTTGCCATCGAGCGTATAATAATTTACCTTCATGTTTAAATGATTGGCTGAAGAGGTCGAGTCGCCAAGCAATGGAATACCCTCTAACTGCAACTTCACAAATAGAATTTGATCGCTGGTGTTGGTCACCTTTAACTGATGTGAATTCGTAGCATCGACACTCAGTTCTTTCTGCGAAATAGGCGATGTCGTATTTATAGATCTTGCGTTTTTCTTATCGACAGAGAACTCATATTTTAAGTCAATTTTATCGGTGCCCACACCAACAAATTTAGAAATGGCTAAAAGAGAATAGGCTGTTGTTTGGGTACTCATCCACTTGTCCGACGATAATTTATCAGCCAAATCGTCGAGAACAGTCTTCGCTTTTACTTTGTTATTCATTAGCACTAGCGTTTCTAATATCATAGCCTGATCGCGTTCCGAACTTCCATAAGAATAAGACATCTCTTTGTAATCTCTTACGCTGATATCTAAATTGGAAATGATTGTTTTAGCAACACTTTCGCGACCAGCTAACTGATAGGCTGCTGCCAATCGCCATCGCGATACGGTAGATAAATTATTCATTTCGCGCATTCTATTCATGGCTCCAAGTGCTGGTTTCCCTGCTAATGCTAAAGTATAGAGTCGATAAGCCTGAATCAACTGCTCGCTACGGTAATAGTAGTGTTTGCGACTATTCGAAGTCCAATTGTTGGCTCGTTTACTTTGGTACGAAACCCATTTATTTAAAAAGCCTATTGGTAATTGGTAACCTTGCGCCTTGGCCTCTATCATAAAATGCCCTGCGTAATTCGTTCCCCAATCACTAGGATGCTCATTGTATGAATCTGGCCAATAAGTCATGCCACCACCCGTTAATTGGAATTTCTTTAAGCGCTTTATTCCTTCACGGATATTGTCTTCAATCTTTTGTTTATCCTCATCACTTATATCCATCAGTTTTGCCAAATGCAGTTGAGGAAATACCGACGATGTGGTTTGCTCAATACAGCCGTGTGGGTAGCGAATTAAATATTCAAGTCGTTGCCCCAGATTAATAGCTGGTATTCGAGAAACTTCAAGAATGCTTTTGTTGGTACCTTCTACACCAATGGCCTTAAAACTCTCAGTCCAGGTTTTACCTGGTTCAATAGCATATTCAATAACTTTGTGGATGGAAGGGTTAGGTAGGCGAACATCTAACTCGACAGGATATTCAGCTCGTTCGCCACCGCTAGTTGCAATAATTTTCACTTTCCCGATACCTATGTTTTCGCTCAATTCTAAATCGAAGTACAGCATTTGTTCGCCTTGCTTTTTAAAGCTCAAATTCTGCGACTTGCTGCCTTTAATCTTAAATAGCTTATTTGTTTCAAGGCTTACCTTCACATTTTTGATATCATCTTTCATAGTAAAGATGGTAACTGGTAAGCGCAAGCTTTCGCCTGGGCCAACAACACGAGGTAGTGTGCCCAATACCATTAATGGCTTTTTCACAGGACAAACCTTCTGAGTTTTTCCATAGGCGCCATTATCGCCAGCAACCAACATTACTTTTACCGAGCCAATATAATTGGGCATGGTAAACTCATGCGTGTTCGATCCTGATTCCAATTCTATGGGGCCGATAAACTTGACAACCGGTTTAAAGCGGTTTGCTTTCTTGCCGCCTTTTGTTGCTAAGTCTTCATCGCCACCTAAAGCTAATAAGCCCGACATCTCGCCAGAGTAGGCTCCTAATACATATTTGTACATGTCCCAGGTCTTTACGCCCAGTGCTTCTTTTGTATAAAAATTTGCCCAAGCATTAGGCGTTTTAAATCGAGTAAGATCTAATAAACCTTCGTCAACAATGGCCAATGTATAGGTCATTTTTTTCCCTGCGGCTTCTTTTACTGTAATTTTAAACTTTTCTTCAGGTCGCAACTCATCAGCCATCTCTATGATTGGATTCAGATGCGTCTGAGGATCTTCAACACTAATCAACTCGACACCATACAAGCGAATTGGTAAATCATTATCGACCTGTTTGTAGGGTTGTATGTATGAGATATGAATATAGACGTTTGGCGACATGGATTCCGTCGCTTCAAAAGTAAAGCTGTTTTTTTCTTCAGATGTTTCTACCCAGAAGATCTTCTCAACCTTATCGCCCGATTCAATACTTACTAGAACTTTCCCTTTCGATTTCGTCGGTAATTGGACCTTAACCTGATCGCCAACTTTGTATTTCTTTTTATCGGTGCTAAAACTTAGCATTTCGGCACCACCAGGTGTATTACTCGACGATTGATTCCACCAACCTTTATAGCTTGTATAAAAAGTTTTTCCAGATGAATGTCCGCTTTCTACATCGGTAATACGAATGAATTTACGTCCCCAGGTTTCGGTTCCTAAATTCAATTCATACATGGCTTTGCCATTTTTCGTACTGATATGCCCCGTGTGAATTAAATTGCTGCTTTGATTTCTCACATAGCGCGATAGTTCATCAGTTGAGTTATTGTCCCACCACCAGCGCCATTTAATTTCAAAGACTTCAATTTTGATATCCTTTTTACTCACTGGAGTTCCAAACTGATCGACCGTTACAATAGGAATTAAATTGCTTTCGTTAGAATATAAAGCATCGTTCCAACCCTTTCCTTTCGGGATTTTAAAACCAACATAGCTGGCAAAAGGAGAGTAAGGCATGCTATAAATATCCGTACTAAAGTCGCCACCTTTTTCAAAAGCTCGGGTCTTAATTTTAGCTTTAAGCATACCCGGAGCATTTCGCTTGATATTAAGCTTAAATGTTAATTTAGCTTTTCCATCAGCATCAACATTTCCATCTAAAATTGATTGCTCGTGAGAGTCAAATTCTTTTGAAGCATCGTCGAACATATAGCCTTGATAAGCTTTGAATTGAGTTCTTTGAGCCTCTAAGCTTAAGTTTACATCAACTCTTAAATTACTAGCCACTGCGCCATGTAACCACTTAACCTGTAAGTCACCCGTATTGGATTTTTTAGCTTGTAAAACTTTAGTGGGAAAGTCAAGCTTAATTTTCAAGCGATTAGGTTTAACCGTTTCAATCTTAATTGTTTTAGAAAAAGTAGCACCACCAACTTTAACTTTTGCCAACCAGTTTCCTGTTGGAGAATCAGCATCGGTAGCTGTTCTAAAATCGTAAAAGCCATTTACCGAGCTTGTTTTCACCTTACGTTGGAATAGCTGGTTATCTGGAGAATACAAATCGAAAACAACAGGGTGATCTTTGGGTAAGAACTGATTTTTATCTTCCAATACAAAAGAGACAAATAAAGAATCACCCGGTCGCCAAACGCCTCGTTCACCATA
This sequence comes from Marinifilaceae bacterium, assembly GCA_016744515.1. Classification (GTDB taxonomy): domain Bacteria; phylum Bacteroidota; class Bacteroidia; order Bacteroidales; family Marinifilaceae; genus Ancylomarina. The sequence goes on from JADGEF010000034.1 coordinate 5,144, forward strand.
AATAAAACCTTTTACCCCATTGGGTGTTTTACCTCCAGAAACATTAAACATACTCAAGGATAGGGCAGAACCGTCATCGAGTCTTAAATAACCAACTTGCTTGTCTTTACGAGCAATTAGTAAAAATGGTTTTTTATCTGAATTGACTTCGTATAAGCCTTCGGCATTTGTTTTGCCTTTGGTAATGAGTTGATTTTGGTAATTGTACAGTTCGATATCAACATCAGATAGTTTATCGGTTGATAGGATATTAGTTACGGCAACCCAAAGTTTGCCACCATCGCCACCTTTTGCAATGATACCCAAGTTCGAAGCCAATACATTTCGCACAACCGAATGTCTGTTTCTTAGGTAATACGATTTTTTACAAGGATTATCCCGATCAGAATAACGATAGCCATCATTATAGTCGTAATAATCATCGTAATATCCTGAAGGACTATCATAAGATTTTAGTTCAGGATCTTCTGCAAACAGATCTTTATCCTCTTTCTTTTTTTCAGAATCAAAACATGGATAAAGAGATTGGGACATATCAAAACTAATATGTACACGATAAATGGCTCCAGGTTCAGTCGCTATCATCTCTGATAAATCCAAAGAAAAAGTATTCCATTTAGAGTAATCTATATTTTTTTCGGATACCAAAGGCACCGCTTTTTTATATACAATTCGTCCCCAACGTTTGATTTCGTTATTGCCAGTAAACTGGTTCTTTTGAAGAAAGTAAGGAATGTTCTTTTCGAATACTTTTACGATTTTAACATTCACACCACTTAAATTCACAGCTTTAAATGGGAAGATTAAACTGTTAGAATTTGGAATAATAACGCCATCGCCAATTAGCTTAACATTGGGCTTAATACTTGTAAAATTGACCTCTTTGCGATATTCTTTTTCTAATTGATAACCACTGGAATTTCTAACCCCAGTTTCAACAATCACTTCGCTTTTACCTATTAATCGATTTTTCGGATATAGGGTAACTGTATTTTTATCGATTTCTAATCGGATGCTCTTCCCAGATTTTAATCGGATTAAACCTTCTAAATCCTGATTTTGATCTAAAGGATCTGAAAAGAATAACAGCACACTTTGTTTTGGAGTTTGATAGGTGTGGTTTGAGCTCACTTTAAAATTTCCTAGAGGTGGAATTTCAATTGTTTTCTCACCCTTTTCTTTTACCCCAAGACTTGAACTATTCCATTGACAAAGCAATTCAGATCTTTTTTCGCCACGTCTTAAGCTATCTATCGTAAATTTATGAATGGTTCCTTTTGCATTGTGTTCCCATCTAATTTTAAGTTTAGATCCATTTTGTGTTGCCGATAAAACGGATTCCACTTCAGACTCAGTCGCTATATCAGCTGTCAGAATTTTACCTTCTTGTTTTTGAACTTCAGAGCTTGAATTACCATAAGCACTCATGCCATCAAAGCTCATGATAAGGCTTTGATTTTTAACTTTAAATGTTGATTTGAAAACTTGAAGTTTTTCAGAAACAGCAAGAAGTTTCCCCAGCTTGAATTCGAATGTATAATCTTGTCCTGATTTTAAATGCTCTGTAGGTCTAAACTCAATCGTCTTTCGGTCGAGCCACCATGCTTCTCCCTTAATCGATGGTGAAAAGGAAAACAAATCTTCTTTAACTTTAGTATCCTCAACATCTTCATTTACTGCATCTCTTAGAATAATTCTGATACTGGCGTCTTTCGCAACGATACCCGAAGTGTATCCAACGATATGTGCTGAAAATGCAGGGTCAACTTTAGCGGGTTTAGCAGGTTTCTTATCATTACACTGAGTAAATACTATTAAGCTTAGTAACAGAAGTATAAATGAGTTAAATCGTTTCATAAAAGGATTTTTAGAATAAGAGCAATTGTTCTTAAAATGAGTCGAGTGGAATATTACACTTGACTAAGACAAATATAAAAATAATACGGTATGTAAAATAAGAAGGAGGATGAATTATTAAGGAAAGAATTTATGTAAGGATAAGCATGGCTATCGCATTTAAAGAATTTCATTATTTTCGTGATCCAAATAAAAATGGCTTCAATTCTCACGTATAATCATTATGATAATCTAATTATTAATTCTGTTCAAATTTTAAAGATCCTCGTCGTACTCAAAAAGGGAATCTGCGACACAATTTATTAGATATCTAGTTGTGAGGGGCTGCAAAAATATTAAATCAGAATAATAAGAAAACATTGGAGTGTTGAAAATGAATTACATTGGCTTTTAGATATCACTTTTTCAGAGGATAAACAACGAAAAAGGAAAGGTAATAGTCTTGATAATTTCAATAAAGTATTGAAAATAGCTTCAGGCTTATTAAAGAAAGTAGAAACGCCTAAAAAGATGAGTATTAAAGGCAAAAGGTACAAGTCTGCTCTTAATTCTAAGTTTAGAGAAAAAGTATTGATGCTTTAAATGCGATTGCCCTGTGATCTTAGTAGCTTTATTCCATCAGAACTAAATCTGGAATTCTTTAATATTTCTTCTACCTTAATTTTTATGACTGTTAACTGGTCCAATTATTTAAACGATTAAGAACAATATGAATTAATACTAATTTCAAGTTTAATTAATCTATCGCTTTAAATGTCCTACTCCAATTTATTCCTTCTTCTGAATTCGAGAACAAGACACAAATCGCTTTGCCGACAATGTGGTCTTCGGGGAGAAATCCCCAAACTCGGGAATCTGCTGAATTGTGACGATTGTCTCCCATCATAAAATAGTAGTCCTGCTTAAAGGTATACTCTTTAACCTCTTCTCCGTTAATAAAAAAATGCCCATCTTTTCGTTGGGGTTTGAAATTCTCAAACTTCTTCAATACTTTTTTGTAAAACTCAAAATTCCTAGAATTAAATTGAATAGTCATTCCCTTTTGCGGTACCCTAAGCGAGCCAAAATTATCAATTGTCCATGAATGTTGTTTACTTCCAGAGTAACAACGCAAATGATCATCTGTAGTCTGTATCTTTAATGAATCAATACAACTAGAAACGTTCAATAATTTCTGTTGTTTTGATGTCAATATGATATCTACATATTTTTCATCAAATGGCGACCATTTACAGTAAGAATTCATATTAATACTATCAAGTAAGTGTCGAAAATATTTTTTCTGAGTATACCACATGCGATATGTTATTTTTGATGTGAGAGCAATACATTCTCGTTCCCCATTTACAAAGACAGTACCATTAATTATGCTGATATTATCATTTGGTAATCCAATACAACGTTTAATAAAAAATATTTTTTTATTATCAGGAAAATTAAAGACCAGAATATCTTGCCGTTTTATATTCGTATAACCATCTAGTCGTTTATAATCCCACCAAACCGAATCTATTTTCGACCGGGCTTCTGCATTATAATAGCATAATAGATTTACCCATGGAATCTGGAAAGGGGAATTTGGCAAACGAGGTCCGTAATTTAACTTACTAACTAAAACTTTATCCCCTGGCAATAGTGTATCCTCCATCGATCCGCTTGGAATTGCAAATACTTCAAAAAATAACAAACGTATTCCAATGGTTAGTATAAACAAACCAATACTAAAACTTGGTACACTAATAAAATGCTGTTTTCTGAGCCACTGTATGATTTTTATATTTGATGAAAACAAGCTATAGAATCCAAGTCCAATAAATAACGGGATCGAAAGCCATACCAAACCAAAAACTGCAGTAATGATAATAGAAGCACTAATCAGTGTAATGTATATTTTTCGTTTCAAGATATGTGTAGTTAATAATTGACAAAAACGGTATGCATGTTTAAAGATATGTTCGAACGTCCGTATTCTTAAGCAGAAAAATCGACCTAGCTGTTAAGTAGGTATTCAAACACACCAACTAATTTTCTTCAGGATACTTTACAGCACCTTTTACAACCAATTGAATTGGTGATTTTTCACCATTATAAAAAACACTTATTGTTTTCCTAAATCTTCCAGGATGGGAGGTGTTATATTCTATTTTTATCTCACCTTTTTCACCCGGTTTTATTGGCTTTTTAGGCCATTCAGGAACAGTACAACCACATGATGTTTTTACATGTTGTATTAACAAGGGCACCTCTCCTTGATTTTCAAATAAAAAAGAATAGTTTATCTCTGCTTTAAACTCTAAATGTTTAAAGTCGTGTTCATCTTTTGAAAATTTTACAGATGCATTATTGCTAACAACCGTGTGATCACAAGCTGTACATATTAGAATCGTCAGTAATAAAAGTAATCGTGTCATTTACTAATTGAATTTAAAAATAAATTAAATTGATGTTTTTATATTCCTCTTGCGCATCATGTAATAGTAACACAAGGGGATAAAATAAAGGCTTACCAATGTCCCAATAGTCATCCCCCCAATAATACTCCAAGCAAGTGGCTGTTGAAGCCGAGATCCCATATCATTGCCAAAAAGAAAAGGAATCATAGCCAGAATAGTAGTTGCACTGGTCATAATAATTGGTTTTAATCGCGTTTTACCTCCAAGATGAATAGCCTCCATGATAGAATAACCCTTTTTTACAAATTTATTAATGGTATCAATTTTAAGTATGGAGTCATTTATAATAATACCTGTCATTACTATCAAGCCAATAAATGCCATTAAATTCAAGCTGTTACCCGTTAGCCATAAGAGTATTAATGCCCCAGCAATATCAATAGGTATTTCGATAAGTACGATAAAGGGTTGTAAGAGAGACTCGAATTGAGCTGCCAGTATAAAATAGAGCAACAATAGAGAAATAAAAAGGATAATAAGCAACTCCATAAAGAGTGTTTTATTTTGCATAAGGCTTCCTGCCACTTCAATTTTTATGTGCGGATATGACTTCAGTATGTCCGTGTAGAAATCAACAATCTCTTTCGATTGCTTTTCTGACACATCATAATTTAATGCAACAAAAATATCTGACTTTCCACCCTTCAGCATTTTATAATCCGTATGCTCACTTACACTCACCAATGAAGTGATGGGAATTAATTGCCCCTTTTGGGTATGCACTTTTGTTGATTGAAGAATTTCGTACAAGGATTTCTCTTGCCCCGACATATAAATGGGTACTTGATATTGCCCTTGTTTAAGTGTAAATATCTGCAATCTGTTAAAAGCTTTTTTTAATACAGAGATCAATTCACCAACTCCAACACGATAAAGAAGAAGACGTTCATAATTGGGTTTAATCTCGAAATAGTTCTGCAGCCTTAGTTTATTCATCATTGTAGCACCCGACAACTCTCTTACTTTCGTTGAAATTTCGTTGATCTCTTCGGGCTTTGGCAACCATTTTCCATTCCTGTTCTTCAACCTAATTTCAAGAGGAGATGTTTGATTGCTAAACACTTTCTCGAATATTGTTTCGGGTGGAGAAATAGTAACAATTGCCTCTGGATATTTTGATTTGCAAAATGTCTTAAAATTATTTAATACAATATCTAATTCTGTTTCTTTACTTGTTTTTAAATAGAGTTGAGCTTCAGAATCTCCTAATTTATTGGAACGGTCGATAACGAAATCTTGTTCCCCTATCATACAAGAAGAATTTTGAAGTAATGAATCATTTAAAGCTAGAAAAGTATCTACACGCTTGTGATTTTCCTGTACTGTAATATTTTTATTCCAATCGATGGAAACCACAGCCTCATTCTGTTGAAATACTGGGAATTTTTCCTTCTCAATTCGCATCAACACGAAATAACCAACAATAATTAAAAAAAATGCCCCCATAAAAAAAGCAATTTTATGATAAAATACAAAATCAAATCCTCGAGAATAAGAATTCTCTAGGCTGCTGTATAGGTTTATCTTATTCATAAAACTACTGAAGAAACCAACTTTTGCTTTCTTAGCTACACCTCTTCGATAAAAAATACGGAAATAGACTGGGATCAAGCTAAATGACACCAGTAATGAAACAAACAGACCTATTGCTACCGCCATGGCCTGATCATAAAAAAGGGCACCGGAAATACCGCTTATAAAAATAAGTGGAACAAAAACAGCACAAGTGGTAAGCACAGAACTTATTAAGGGGCGGATAACTTCATTGGTACCATCAATACACGCCTTATCGAGCTTAAAGTTTTCGACTTGTCCCTTATTCAGTACTGCTTCGTGCCTACTCTTTTCTCTGTGCTGTACAATATTATCAATCACAATAATGGAATTGTCTATCATCATACCCACGCCCAGTATCAAACCTGAAAGAGAAATAATGTTGATAGAGATTCCGAATAAAAAGAAGAATAAAAGACTAATTGCTAGACTTACTGGTATGGAGAGACCAATCAGTAATGGTGATTTGATGTCTTTTAGAAAGAGAAACATGATTATAAATGCAAGAAAACCTCCAATTAGTAATCCTTTTTCCAAATTACCAATGGAGTAATCAAGTAAATCCGTTTGGTTTCGTTCTACATTAAATTGCAACCTGGGGTAATCTTTTCGCAATAGTTCGATTAGATCATTGGAATTTTGTTTCAGATCGGCAATACGGACATTTGATTTTTTAATAACAGCCATAACTACCGATCGTTTTTTATTGGCTAGATAAATTCCCCTACCTAGCTTTGATCGAACCTTTATCTTTGCCAATTCCTTTAGCTTAAACACCCGCTCATTAACACTAATGTACAGATTTTCAATATCACTCCTGTTTTTTAAAAGTGATGCATATCTAACATTGAATTCGTAAAGACCACTACGTACCTTAATGTTCCCCACCGAATAGTTATTGCTCTTTAATGCATTAATAATGGTTGAACGATTGATTCCCAAATTATTCAATCGCTCCATATCAACCTGCAGAATTATTTCTGGAAGCTCAGTTCCGGTAATATCAGCCATGGCCACTTCTGGAAGTTGTTCTACCCGCTTTTTAATTACTTGCTCGCAAAATTCACTCAACTCCATAAAGCGTTGTTGATCTAACGAATCCTTTAAGCTTACATTAAGATAAAATACAGGTATGTCAGTAGCCGAAGTTTTAATCACACGTGGCCGACTAAATTCATCGGGCATGCTGTGCATCATTGCATCCACTTTTTCGTTAACCTCTATAAATGCATAATTAATGTTAGTACCATAGTCGAACAACAACCTTATATATCCCTGACCGTTCGAAACATTACTTTCAATATCCTTAAGATGGGAGACTTGAAGTAACTGCCTACGTAACTTACCTACATATTGCTCTTCCATTTCACGAGCTGGCTTTTCGGGCACACTCATTTTTATTACAATCTCGGGAATGTCCACTTCGGGCATTAGCGATACTGGAATAAGCCCAGCGGCTACAAGACTCATTACGAGTATCGCAATAAAAGTTACCGTGACGGCTATAGGACGTTGTATCAGAAATTTTACCATTATGCTATTTCAAATTAATATTTCAAGACATCAGATATTTACGATTCGTACTGAATCTCATTTTTGATGCGACTCAAAAATATTCTATTATCAATTCTTTTTCTGTAATAAATTCTCAAACCCATTCATTAACTCAAACTGTCTTTCAAAATCGTAGAGGCAGAGTTTTCGCATGGTAAAATAATATTGCCAATAACTTCTTAAAACACTTACATATCGATTTTTGGCCGTATACATTGCTTTGTAAGAATCGTTAATGGAAATAACATTCACCTTGCCCAATAAAAAGCGTTGCTGTGTAGCAGTATAGGCGTATTGCGAAATGGTATCGGCAATAGCAGCCGAGTTGAGTTCGCTACGTTTAAGATTAAACTCATTGGCTTTTTGAGCTACTTCGAGCAATAAACTTTGTTCTCTCTTTCTTTTATCTTTAACAACCAATTTCTCGTTCAATTTAGCCCTTTGGATTCGACGTTTTGCATCTCCCCAATCAAGAAGAGGAATCGAAAGGTTTATTCTGAAATTCTGTCGGTTGAGCAGGTCTTGAAAAGCATCAGTAAAATTGTCTTTGTTTTGATTAAATCCGATTCCTGCTTCCAAATTTACTCCGTAACGAGCAAGACGTGCCGATTTCACCCGTTGCTGAGCATCAATAAGTTTACTTAAAAGCGCCTGTTTGTTAGGGTTGTTTGTATTTGCCAACTGCCTTGCCAAAGTAGGATCGATATACTCCAAATTCACCTCTTTGGGTGGAATACAAATCACATCAGAATCCAGTGGGATTTCCAGAAAATCACATAAATTTAAGCGCGTATTTTCAAGTGTGTTTTTTGCCTGATTGAGACTAATAACAGCGTTAATCTGCCTCAATTGAAGGTTATACATATTATCACGCGTGATGGAACCAATTGCTTCTCGTTTGTGTCCCATGCTTAGTAGTGTATCTGCATTGGTTTTGTTAAGCTGAGCGATTTCCAAATTTACTTGAGCGTTTAACAAAGAAAAAAAGAAATTCACTGCCTTACCTGCAATTTCTTCCTGCCGTTCAAGAAATTCAAGCTTTGCTTGCTTAAATCTAAGTGGAGCTGTTCGGGCTTTCCATTTCCAACTGTTCACCTGCGCAAAATTGTGTCGATAAGTCAAACGCAAAGGGGTAGAGAAAAAATCAAGATTAGTATTATTATCACTGTATCGCTGGCTTCTCGTCAGGCCTGAATTAAGCGAAAGTGATCCCCCAGTAATCCCTACTTTTTTGGTTACACCCATGTTGTATTGCGATGTAAGTTGCTGAATTTCTACCGGCTCATATCTCTTCAATGTTGAGTTGTAAGTCTCTTGTATACTTCTTGTATAATTCAGAGGAGTGACGTTTAAATTAGCCCGCGGTTTCAATTCATTTAAAAATTCTTTGTAATTAACTTCTTGGAGTCTATACATATTTTTTGCCCTAAAGGCATCAAACGACCCCTCTTGTGCAATCTCTATTACCTGTGGAAGCGTAAAAGATGTTTGTTGAGCTGAAGCTACTTCAAGCTGGAAAACCACAACTGTGATCAATAAAAATATTCCTTTCATTTTGTCTGTTTTCTGAAATTGTTCATTATCTAATATTGTATGTGAAACCTGAATTTTGGACATTTTTGCATCATTAAGAATATGTTTTAAGTAAAATATGATACCAGAATAAATATATTAATACATTTATTGTACAATGTTTATATTGATTGTTTTATGTAAAAACAAAATATTGCTTCGTCATAAAAATTTTCCGTACTCCATCCTAAATAAATCCTGATAAATTCAAAAATACAGTTTCCTATTTAGAGTTTATCTTACTATCGACTACCACTACATTGACTCCTCGCATACTATAAGAGGTATTGTTACTGAAAGCAGGCTACTGCCAATCCCAATAGCATTAGGGCTATAAAGCCCATGATAATAGGGAAGGATATTTTCTTAAATACTGTTGCTTTCAATGTTTTGAATAATGAGGTTTCAATGAAGTAAATTGATGGTTTTAACTGCTTGCTAGCCTTTATTAATCTGGGTTACCTCTATTTTCTCTCTAATACTTCGAATATTTTCTCCCATTTCAATAACAATAGCAATCAATTTTGAAGAGGCTATTAGTATTAAGCCAACTGCAAGACTTCCGATTAATGTGATAATACCAACATCTAGACTTCCGTGGGTGGCCACCATAATAGAAGCCAGTACGCCTAGGCTAATGAAGATGTAAGCGATAAACAAAATCAACTTTGATATTGTTTTCATACTTGTACTATTTTCCTCTTTCATATTTTTAAAATTCTATTACTGTTCTAATCTTCATTCAATTATCTACAAATCACGTTCGAAACAAATTTCCATCTCCTGTGCGAGGCTTAGCTTCATTAGCCCAGATAGATTCATGTAAACAGCACTAATTAACAATACAAGCAAACACTTTAAATAAAATACTTATCCCTGATTTTCTCAAAATATGCCTTAATCATCTCTGATTCTTTTTTTAAGGGAAATAAAAACATTTCTGTTTTTGCCGTTTCTTTGTTATAAATGAAGAAGCATGGGGATTTATTTTCAGCAATATTTATATTCGTCCCATAGGTCGAAATAATTTTACACTTTAATTGATGTTCTGCCTTCAGATATCTTAAAGCATTTGTATTATAATTTGCTAGGATTAGAAAATTTGAATCTGGAATAGCTTTACGATTTGACAAATAATATTTAACTGCTGCATTTACACATGTCGAACATTGATTCTCTGAAATAAAAAGACAAAACGTATAATCTGCTTGTTTTTTAACTTTAGGGAAAGATATTTCCGTATTATTATAAACCAAACTATTTAAAACCAATCCTCTTAACCCCTCACCCACAGCCTTTAATTGATTACTCTCCTGAGTGTGTTTTATCCTATAAAGGTCAAATATATTTCTTTCTTTAAAATAGAGAAATCCGAATAAAACAGTTGAACCCAAAAGAATTAGTACAAATGTTCTAATAATATATTTTATCATTTCAGCTTAGTTTTAAATTTATAAAAGACAAGAATTGGGTTACTATTTTCATCAACAGTCTTTAGCTTTTTTAATAGGTGTTTATCTGTCATATGCGTATCCATTTCATTTAAAACTTTCTCATTATGAATGATCTGATCTATACAATAAAAAGGTAGTGTCGAAACAAATGAATCATTTGTAACATTAGATGGGAAGAGATAAATTGGAATATTTCTTTTCATTAATAATGGAGAAGTTGCTATGTAATTCGCCTCATGCGCAATAATTTCATTTTCTTTCTTACTATAAACAACAGAGTATTGTTTATTATTACGCATATAACGAAATGATATATGATTAGTCGTTTCACAAAAATCACGAATATCAGCGGCACATTTCTTATATCGTAAAGTGTTTCTTGTTCCTTTTTCAATCGCATCATTCAAAGCAGACAGATAGTCTTCATTATTTTCAAATAATATTTTACAATTTACAGAAATACTATCTCCATTAAGTGAATAAATATCATTACCAAACCGATTAAGTAGATATAGACCATTGCCATAAAAAAAACCCTTTCTATTAGGATCTGACATGAAATTACCTATCTTCTCACCTACCTTAAAGTATCTTTTTTCATCCTTTAGTTGAGGCGATGTTGTGATCAATGAGTAGTGATATTTTTCTTCCCTAGGATAATTTGATGTAAAGGGATTATAAAAATACAAGCGATCAGAAGTACACGCTAAAGCTGATGGGTAAAATTCAATTTTATGTTCTTTAACAAACTCTCTTTTAATAGTGGAAAAACTAATTACTTTATGTGAATACTGATCATAAATCAACACATTTCCATTTGATTTATCAATAGTGAAATCAGTTAATTTATAATATTCTAATGGCCCCTTACCTTTATTGTCTATGCTATACAAATATTTTCCTTTATTTGAGAACACTACAATCCTTCCCGTCATTTCATCATGTATATATACATCATTATTATAAAACAACATTCTGCCAATTTTCCCTATCAAATATTCCTGATCGAGGAAAATATATTCGGCGCTTTCAATAAAATCATTATTTGCAATTTCAGTTAATGGAATTCTGATTGTATATGTCGAAGAATTTGTTTTTGCAATTTGTGTGCACTTATTATTGTTACATCCAAAAAGGAACAAAATGAAAACAGAACTTAGCAGTCTCATAATTAAATATTAAATTAATATACTTGAAACAAGAGTCTCTAATAAACCCTCCCAGAGACTCTTGTTTTTTTTAAAACTATAATTTATGGTTAATATTAAAATTCACATTCATGTGGGGTGCATGTACCAACAACACTCCATTCACAATTAATTTGATAAGTCCCATTAGGATAAAGATACCATGTACCATTCCTATATTCACGACCTGAGCATTCGTATCCAGTAACGGGGCTTTCTCCTGAAGGAGGTAAATCACATTCACCTGTTGCAATATTATAGTTTGAATCCCATGGAGTACATGCCACTGCCTTTTGAAATGGTTGTAAAAGATTAGCTATACTTAATATAGAAATTACTATGATTGATATAATTGTTATTCTTTTCATTTTTCTAAATTTAATTTTACTACATGTTTTTATTATTATTTAACTCACCTGCTATCCTTTCACAGGCCAGAAACCGTAGTTTCTGATATACTCTTATTTACTTATCTTTGTCACCATACCTCCTTTCATTTTTTAGGGAAGGTGGCGAACCGGAAGTGGGTATTCTTGCGGAATAAGCTTCCGGTTCTATTCCTTCATTATTACTTATAATATTCTCTAAATTTAAATAGCATCAGTAGTCAAAAAAAACTGATAAAGAATTACCAATATGAGATTTACCCTCACTTAACTTTTCAATTACTTCATTTTAACCACAGGAACCATATGAGCCAGATTAAAGTTACCATCTGTAATAACCTCCTCGCCAGGTTTAATCTTATTACCGCTGATTATACAGTAATGGGCATTTTCGGCTTCAACATTTACATAACGCCAAAAAGCGGTGTCGTTTTTACATACAAACACCACCTTACGCTCCTGACGATAAGTGACTGCACTTTTGGGGATAATTAGTTTATTTGGTACTGCATCGCGAACAATCACCTTTACATTCATTCCATCGGAGAGCTTGCCTGTGCGGTTTGGTATTGTTGCTTTGGCCATTACCATTCCTGTTTTATCAACTTTGGGGTTCACCTCGGTCAATATGCCTTTAATTGTATCGCGATCGAAGGCATAGGGAATTATGGCTACATTCATCCCAGGCTTTAACTGAGAAGCTTCATTTTCTAGAACAGGAAAAGCTACTTCAAAGACTTTATCGTCAATCAGAGTACAAAGTTCTTTGTATTGCCCCGATTTATTGTAAGGTTTCGCTTTCAGATCAGCCACTACTCCTCCAAAGGGTGCACAAATTTTCGTCTTAGCCAACTGTGCCAAAGCCAGTTTCTTTTCTCCAAAAGCATCCTGATACCCAGAACGTATCATGGCCACTTTTAAAATATTACCCGGTATGCTAAGAGAATCCTTTAACTGGTAGCCCATATTAATCAGCGCATCTTCGAGCGATAATCTTGCCCTATCGAGATTACGACAAACTTTCTCGTATGCATGCCTTTGCCTTGAATCATTTAAGGTCGAAATTACCTGCCCTTTACTAATTCGCTGTCCATTTTTTACATCTACTGACTCAATTTGTTCATTGAGTTCATAAGAAAGTAAAGATCGTCTCACAGATTCCAGTTTCCCATTACTTTCAAATTCTCGATAAAATGTCCCTTTTCGAGCCACTGCTGTCACCACAATATTTTTATCCTCGAAACGATTCATTCGACCAAACATCTGCGATTTATCCTCTTTTGTATTGCAAGCATACAATAAGAGTAAAGGTGTTAGTATTAACACTATTTTTTTCATACGTTTATTTTTTAACCAATATTTACGTGCGCATCAAATTTTCTATTTATTTATCTAATAACTTCAATCAACTCTTTCTCGTTACTAATGAAGTTCTGATTGGTAGTTGTATTGTTTTTGAATTGGGATCCTTGTTTTTTTCTTCTTTCGTATCCCTCGAATAAACAATGGAAGGAATATGACCAGTGCCAAAATTGAAAAAAGAAGTCCTCCCATGGTTCCAATTGAAAGACTGTACCAAAACTGATCCGTTTTACCCCCATACAGGAAAGGCACAAGTCCTAATACTGTAGAGAAAATGGTGAGCATTATGGGAACAATTTTTTGTCGGAAAGCATGAATGTACTGTTGTACTGATGCCATAGCTGGAACTTTTTTCCGAACCTGATTCAGATCATTAATAATGTAAAGAGCTGAATTAACAGTAAGACCACTCAAAAGTAAAAACGAGGCATATCCTCCATGTCCAAAAGGCACGCCGAAAAGGTAAAAAGTTATAAATACACCAATAAACGAGAGCGGAATCATGGCCAATACTACAAAAGGCTGAAGTAGCGACTCAAAAACCACAGCACATATTGCATATATAATGGTAAGAATCAACAAAATAATTAGTAATCGATTGTCAGTTTTACTTTTGTCGCCCCAGACACCACCAAAAAACATTTGTTGTTTCACACGAAAACCGATAGGGAGTTCTTCGGCCATCTTTTGAATTACTTTTCCTACTAAAGCGTTTTTTTGTCCGTACGATCCTATAAAATCAAATTCAACCACCATGGTATATTCCAGGTTTTCTTTGTTAATTAGGTTAGTTACCCGCTCTTTTTTTAAGTGACCATAGAAATTCAACCGAGCCAATTTCTTATTGCCAACATCCAGAGCCTGATTGTTAAGCATCCAAAAATCAGGTAATTGTGTGGATTGTGCCCTTAAAATTATGGGTTCCCGATTACCATCCTTGTAAAGGGTCAATACACTAGCCTGGTCGTGTGATAACTTGCGAAGTTCATATAGAATCTGTCCTTTATGAATACCTGCCTTTGCCAAACGCTCTTCTTTCAAATCAACAACAAGCTCACGATGAATCTTACCGTTTCGATTGGCTCGTCCATTTACAAATATGCTGTTAGCATCTACCCGCTGTATATCTAACAGGTAGGCTTTAAATTTATCAGCATACCCCTTTAGTGATTCCAGATTATAGCCATAAAATGTAACTCGTGAGTTCCGAGCCCCTTCACGTAATGAATTGTTGAAACCTCGACCTACACCAGTTATGGTAAAATCACCCACGCCCATATCGGTAACCATAGACTCCAATTTGGTTTTTAAGGAGTGTGGGAAAGAGGTAAACTCCTGTTCTGGATCAAAATAAATCCGAATCGAAGCATTTCCGACTCCATTAATATTAGTCTGAAACTGCTCTATTTCTTGATATTCTGCCAGAAAATTTTCGATACGTTTAAAAATCTCATTGGTTTTTTCAAGAGTTGTACCTTCGTACATATCCCCCTTAACCGACAATAAGGTTCTGCGACTTGCATTGTCGGATGATTTGTGTTGGGTTTCCTTTATAAATAAGCGCAATGATCCTCCCAAAGCCTTATCAGCTACATCTCGGATGTAATCATTGTAAATTTCGCTTCCCAATACTGCATTATAAGATTTATCATACCAAGCATCGCCCGACCAATTTGTAGGGAGTAAAAATACAGGCAAACCAAAACCTAAAATGGCGATTAGCACTGCAGTTTTCCGAAAGCGAGTGAAAAACTGTATGCTGCTGGCGTAGCGAGAATACCACCGCACCAATCTGCGCCTAACACGAGTGCTACGTTTTTCTGATGGACGAGGAAGTGGAAAACGATGCAACAATGCTGGAATAAAGAATAAGGAGACAAATAGTGAAACGGCCAAATTTATGACGATTACAAAAACAAAATCGAGAAGAAGCAACTGTTGCTCTTCATCGAGAAAAAACACGACAACCAATGCCCCACCCGTGGTAAGCGTTGCTGCCAAAATACCCCTAAAAACTGAAATTCCTTTTCCTATGCGAATATGATCGGCCATAACAATGGTATTATCAATAATAATACCCAATGAAATAGTAATGCCTGCCAACGAATAGATGTGAATTTCGATACCAAGTAGATGATAAAAAATAAAGGCGATCAGAATATTGGCAGCCAGTCCGATAAACATCACGAAAAGATAACGACTACTGCGACTTACCAGCCAAATAAAAAGAAGTAGCAATAGTAGTGACAAACCTATTCGAACAGCAATTTTGGTCAATTCATCTTTTAGAAATACGGTGCTGTCATCGGTCACTTCCAATGTATAATCTTCGGGCAAACTAGTATTAAGTTGAACCAATTGCTCCTTTATTTTATTTGCCACCACGAGCTGATTGGCCGATTGGGTGGTCATTACACGAATGGTGATGGTGCTTAAACCATTAATGCGGTAATAGCTTGACGGGAGTGATTCCTTCTTCCGAATTTCCACCAATTTACTTAACTTAAAAATTCGCTCTCCAATACGTATTCGAATGTTGTCCCAGTCGGTTTTATTCGTAGGATAGCCTGCAATAATAACTGGAGTACTATAGCTTTCTCTTCTTTTAAAAGCTTTTTCCTTCACAACACCCAGGCTGGCCGATTTGTAGTATTCCCTAATTTGCCTGGCAATATCATTTACTGAAGTCCCCAAATTTTTAAGTTGGTTTATATCGTATGTCAGCTCCCATTCCATAGGCGTGTATCCCGAAATATGAACCTCATGCACACCATCGATAAGCGACAAAGCTGGTTTAATACTATTTTCGGCCACACCACCCACTTCCCAACGTCGGCCAGGACCATTTAAGGTTAGGCTCATCAATTGCTCTACCCGATCCTCCTCGTCGGGTCGTGAAACCCGTATGTGAGGATATCCAACTCCTGACGGAAATTTGGGGTAAACTTGCCTGATAAGGGTAGATACTTCGAATCGAACCGCATCCATATCAGCCTCCTTCTCCATCTGAAGTGTGATGGAGCCACTGCCATCTCCTGTGCGAGAGCGAAGCTTCATTAAACCTGACAGGTTCGAAAAAACACCTTCCAATTTAGAAGTTACCTCACTATCGACCACAACAGCATTAGCTCCTCGCATGCTATAGAATATCGATACCGAAGGCAGACTACGGTCGGGCATTAGCTTTACCTTTAATAAAGGCGTTACTGCCAAACCTAATATCATTAGGGCTGTAAAACCCATAATTAAAGGAAAGGAAGCAGTATTTATGATGTTTTTTTTCACAACTGTTTTAGACCTAATTATAATTAAAGAAGTTTTTATCAAAATTTGATGTTTTGATTTATAACTCTGTTTATACTATCTCGTACAATAAAATTTAAGGGAATAAAATCAAAACATTCCCAATTAATTAACTTTTATAATTAACTCACAACCTACCTGTTATAGAGTTGTTGCTATCAAACAATGAAGCTATAAATGATAGGTACTTATTTGTTAATTCATGATTGTTTGGTTCTGCCACAAATAAATGTCTTACCTGATAATCTTTATCTAAAATAAAATAATAAGGCATCCTCTTCTTTTCCATACTATTTTTAAATGTCTCAAAAGGAATATTATACACAGGATTTGATAATCCCATTATTTTCTTATTAATTAATAAATCATGTAATTGAGAATATGTTGCCAAACAAAGCATATTTTTATTTAATTGTTCATACTGTGCTATTTTTTTCATCTCTGATGTTATGCAGTTCATACATGAAAATTCTGAAAAACGAACCACAAAAATATGGGTATCAAAAGCAATATCTTTTAATCTAATGGAATTACCGTCTTCTTTTGTTAATATGCTTTCTTTATTAACCTCAAATTCATCATTTCTATACATTAAACTAATTCGACCTGATAACTCAGATATGTCTATACTATCCTGTGTTACTTTGTTTCGGAAATTAAGTTCCAAAACAGATTGCTTATTTTTTAATAGCATTGAATTAGCTTGAAGTAATATTATTGTGACAAATAGCAAAATGGTCAATATGTGTTTTCTAATTTTCATCATTAATTTTTTCAGATAAAATTACAATTCCAGGATTTGCATTTACAGTAGCATTAAGACAACTTTTAGGGACAAAATCAAATTCTTTATTTAATTTCTTCTTGTAATTAGGAATAGAAGAAGGGTACCATGTCAATATTGGACCACAATCCGTACTACCAACCAATGAACCTACATGCAACTCATCATAGAACATACTATTACCATATGCTAGGGTCTTCTTACTTTCTTTATCAACGATAATATAATATGAAAGATCTTGATACACCTCTAAATATTGAAGATTATTTGATAAGGCAAATGCACTCAAATGTAAATATTTTCTACTATTATTAATCTTGACCAAATCTTCTTCACTTTGTATATCACACAATGGAAATTTCTTAGTTCCAAAATCAACAACATATTTAGATTTAAGCTCTCTATTAGTGTTATCTATCTGATAAATTGTGTCATTCAATGCAAAATATATAAAATAATCATTCTTGAATTTTATAAAACATTGAGTATTGGAATATCTCCCAAAGGGAAATTCTGGATTAGTGACTATTTTTTTTACTTTACCTTTTTGATTGTAGAATGTTGCCGATTTATTTCCCAAATCACCACTCCTTGTAAGAATCGATTTTTCATCCAACACTTGAAAATCCATACCAATATAACCAGAGTATCTTATATCTTTAATATGCTTGCCTTCAAGGTCAAATTTCAACATTTTGTTATTTTGTTGAGAGCTGATGTAAATTATATCTTCAGTTACATCAAAATTCCCGAGAACTAAATACTCAGCTATTCCCGCACCATTTTTCCCTATGGTTTTTATAAACCTTCCTTCTATATCGAACTTAAAAACCTTGTTTGCTCTTTCATTGTCCAATACATATATATAGTTATCTTTGACTATCACTTTATTTATCGCACCAATACGAGATTTAGGTGTTAATTCTAATGGTATAAATTTTGCCGTGTAGTATTTTGAGATATCTATTTTTTGTACAAATTTATCAACATTGATTTCTATGCGATCTACATCATTGATCTCAATATTTTTTTTTGACTGACAACATGTAAGGAACAAGCTTATTAATATTATTATTGATGTATCTTTCATAATTTTTTTTTGAATAAAAACTAGTTACTCTCCCAAAATGTAATTGAGAGAGTAACAAAACTTCAAATTTAATAGCTCACTTTAATACTGATTATAAACACGATTTATAATCACAATACTCATCATTATCGCCCATGCATATTGTCTTTGACCCTAAATGTTCAGTCCATCCTATCGTTCCGGAAATACTAGGGTCAGTTGAGACAGATATCCCAACAGAACCATTTCTTGTCCAATATTTGCAACCATTAATTACATTTGGATTCCCAGTAAATCCAACTGTGACTTCAGGTAATTCTCCTCCATCAATAGTTTCTGCAAATGCAGAATTCGAACTAAAAAAAGAATTCAGATTATTTTCTCCTTTAGAGAAAATATCACCTGCCAAATAAGTATTGAAAGCAACCAAACCAACGATTGCTACTAAACTTGATATTTTAAATAAATTTTTCATTTTAACGTACTTTTTGCATTCTTTAAAAAAATGCTGTTACAAATTATAATTTTAATATACGCCCACTATCCTTTCGTAGGCAAGAAACCGTAGTTTCTAATATTCTCTTATTTACGTATCTTTGTCACCAGACCTCCTTTCATTTTTTAGGGAAGGTGGCGAACCGGAAGTGGGTATTCTAGCGGAATAAGCTTCCGGTTCTATTCCTTCATTATTATTTATAATTTTTTGCATTTCTTCTTTAATCTCTTCAATGGCTTTAGAAGGCACTTTTACCTCTTTATTCATTAACTGATTCGCCATTTTAAGTGCTTTTTCCTTTTGCCCACTTTCGTCGTAGAATTTCGCCAACAGGTAGAGTGGAAAAAAACGACTGGGCAACATTTGGCTGGCTTGTAGGTAAGTCTGTTCGGCCTCATGCATTATGCCTAAGTTTTTTTGGCTGTCACCTAAAGTGGTATAGAGAATGCTGTTGTTTAAGTTTTGTTTGGCCTGTTCTAGCATCTCAATGGCTTTCTTGTGCTTGCCAGCCATATTAAGTGCTTTGCCATATTGAATTAAAAAATCTCCATTGTGTTTTAATTGAGGGTATGCCAATTCAAAATCTTCGAGACATTCCTGATAGGCTTGTATGCGGTAAATATCGGAGGCATCTTTCCAGTAATGATTAGCCAAATAATGCGTATTGATTGTTTTTACTGCTGGATAGCTCAGAACTAAAATAGATAGTAAAGTTAAACTCAAGAATATGGGTAGCTTTCTTACTGAACAACTTGAGCTAGAAGGATAGCTCATCGAGTACCTCTTTAAAATACCTTGAAAAATATGTAAAGGTTCTTTGTGCTTATCTTTTTTATTCCGTTTTGAATAAATTGATGCAATAATACCTGCAAACAAAACAAAATTCATTTTTATGGGTAATATAGCTGATGGATAGGAGAACAAACCAAAAACTAGGATGCCTATTATTCCCCCACGGGCAAGTAAGACTATATGATTAGTTTGTGATACTTCAACTTCGAAGGGAACATCTGAATATCGTCTTAACGAAGTCGGACTGTTAGAGGCAAACAACATTATGCCTAAAATACTCAGACTTAAGAGAACGCCAACAATGCCGTGTTCTACTCCCAACTTAATTATTTCATTAAAAGCATAACTGGTATTACCGGCTAGCATGGCTTCATTGGCATTTGTATTTTCACGAAAATAGTAAGCCTGGTAATTCATGTAATGGGCTTTAAACTTTCCCGCTCCATGACCAAAAAATGGCTCATCCTTTATCATTTGCTCTGATACCTTCCAAATGAGTAAGCGCCCATCAGCTGAATTTTGTTTAAATTTATAAAGCGTGCATGCTCCTGCTACAATAAGTAAGATTCCCCCACTAATTACTATTCTTTTTTGTACCGTATCCTTAAATAATAAAGTTATCGAATTTGGTAATGATCTTTTAAGTTGATGCCTGAATTTCCATGAAAGATAAGCTCCTGAAACAATAACCGCTAACCACGAGGCACGCGATTGGGAGGCAGGCAAAACAAGAAAAATAGCTACAATGGCAATTAGTGCGAAATACTGTATGCATAAAGCCCACGGAAAATTAGTTAAGGATATAAAGGGAGAATTGTTCTTTTTTTCGAACACAGATCCCTTTTGTTTAAAAATAAAGTAAATACCCAAAGCAATTGGTAAAACAGAAACCAAATAACCCGAATAGGGTCCGGGATTAAAGAAACTCCCCGTCATTTTAAAGAGACCATGGTGCGATGGATAAAAACCATACAGTTGAAAATTACCAAACATTGCCTGAATTGTACCTGCAAGGATTACGGCAAGCATCAGATACAAATAATACTTTGGATGGATAAAGCGTACTGCCAGATAAAACAGTACCAAGGCTCCAAATATCAACATTTGAAGAGGGTCTACTGGTTGTAGCAAGTAAGAAATGCATACCATGATCACATATGCCCCCAACAAAATATCAAGTAAAGTAATTTTAAAGCTTAGCCATTTTTGTTTAATCAGCATGATTATTGAAGCAATGACCACATAGCCAACAATCCCCCACAAAAACCCGAATTCCTTACCCCCTTGGGTTGGATGCAACAATTCATGATCGCTAAGATGTGGAATTACCAAAATTAGTAGTGCCAACAATAGTGTAGGAATCAGATTTAAGCTATGATTGAGTATTTTATGCATTTGTAAAAATGATTGTTTATGTTGTTCCAATTGTTTCGTCATGTTATAACTATTCAATGATATGACTCGTCCCAACAACAGAAATAAAAATGGTACTTCTTATTAATAAATTGTATAAAATTCAGTTAGCATCTTTAACGAAAATGCAAAAAACTAGATCTCTTTCAATCGACCATTTTTCACAAAAAATAGTCGATTATTCTTTTCGATTTTATACAAGCCTTGCTTGGGAATATTTTTAAATTTCAGACGGTAATAAACAACTGAATTTGTTTTGTCAGGGTTTTCAATGGCTTCCCATCTTCTCGTGTTCTTAATAATGTAAGGTTTACCTTTAACTTCAAATGACTTCCATCCAAAATCCCACATCCAAATATTGAAGTAACGATCAATCCCATCTATACGTGAGATACCACCACCTTTAGCCTTTCGCATAAATGCTAAATCACAAACCTGAGTGTAATCAGGTCGTTTTTCAAGAGTTTCTCCATTTTGGTTCAAATAGACAGGATATCCTATTGGGTAAAATTCTTTGTTACGATACCCTTTTATTTCATACATTAAACCTTTAGTGGTATTTTTAAAAGTTACGACACTATCAGTAGATACCTCTGACCACTCGACTGGTTTAATTCGATTCTGATCAAAGAGGCATAAGTATACCAATCCACCATCTTCGGGTAATCTTGATAATTTTAGTTGAAGCGTATCCACATCCGAGAAATAAGGAGTCACATCCTGATGATGTACATCGGTAAAACTTGGAGGAATCTCCTGAGTCTCCTTTAATGCCAATATCTTATTCTGTTGTTTTCCATAGGTACGACGCCATACCTTTACTGCCCTATTCCCTTTTTTGCCACACTCCTGAAACGGAATTGGAGGACCATCACTCAACGAAAAGAAATAATTAGTCACACTATCGTTACAATTAATTGTATTATAGATATGTCCGGTATCGGCGGTTGCCCAACGTAATATCTGATCATTTGTGATTGGAATACCACAGGCACGCATGCACATAGTATTATAGTTAGCCAATTGCTGGCATGCTCCAATACCAACATTATTTAATATTTCATACCCAACATATCCACTATAATATTTTGCATATCCCTTATTATAGGACACCTCCTTTTTCAACTGCTCCTGCAAATAAGCACAAACTGCACGGGTATCGTTCGGATCTGAAACAGAATCAGCTATCCATCGATATTTCTGCGAAAAATATCTACGCCAATTTGACAGAGCTTCATTCTGCACGCGATACGGTAAAATATATTCACAAAACTGTTCAAAATTAAGATGACGGCACCAAGGTTTTTCCCAGGCCTCAAAAGCCAAATCCGTATTTTCTACCAAAAAGGAAGAAGTTATCTTATGGATATCATATGCACCCCCTGCCACTTTAAAGCGGGCACCAAGTGAATCAAGATTTAATCGATAGTCTTTACTTGTTTTTCGAGTTATTAAACGGTAATCAATTGAATCTGAGAATACACTAGTAAGCTTATATCTAAGTCCATAATGCCCTGGCATATTACCCACAAGAAAATAAGCCGCCTTAAGCTTTATACTATCTTCAGGCTTTGAATAGTAGTCGAGATAGTCTCGAAGTTCTTTTCGGTTTTTACCAGAGGCAACAATAGCCTCTTTCACCATTTCGGGGTAGTGTGCTGGTCTCCTCTGTTTGTATAAATAGTAAAGATTTAACACTCCAAATACAATCACAAACAGAAACAGTACATTTAGAGGCATCCTTTTAAACACTTTTCCAGAGGTTCTCATAGCCTTGCTTATGAATCTTAATATAAACTTTATCATGAAATTCTAAATTATATTTAAAGGTTTAACATATCACGATCCACAATGCTTCTTTCAAAAATTTTCTTTTCATCTTGTGATCAATCATAATTCAACGTAAACATAACTGTATAAAACAACATTCATGGGTGATATATCCATCTAAAAGGGAGACGTTTTCACTATATTAATAGGTTTTCATTTCACTATCATCTGAGTTGAAGCCTGTTGTGTGTTTTGTTTCTAAATTTGATGATTTTAAGATATCATCGCAGTTGTATTGTTTAAATTTTATTTTGATATGCTAAGTGTATTCCCTGAATGTTATTATTTTTGAATAATAAACTATTTCATACTTTATCATTTCACTATATAATGGATTTAAATTTAGCCAATTTATTACTCAATTTTATAGCCCCATCAGAGATTACAGACATCTTCTTAGTATCTGTATCGGAAACACCTGATTATTTCTTTATGGAATTTAAAGAGAATTCTGATTTGATTCCAATAAACTTAAAAGGCAAGGGATTTAAACAAAATGGATTTACGAATAAGATTGAGCTACATACTTTTCCCCAGAAAGGGGAGCATGCTTTTTTTATATAAAACGTCGAAGATGGCAGGATGCATCAACGGGAAAAGCTATAACAATACTTATTCTTTTCACTAAGAGGGAATGAAAACGACAGATGAACTTGGGACTTTTCTTAAAAAAAATAAAGTAGCACTTATAAATTTCAGTGTGCTGGGTGAAATTCTAGCAATAGATCCAAAGAAGCTACGAAGGTGGTATAAAGATGTTTAAAGTGGCTATAAGCAAGAAGGATTAGAATTGTCCATGCAAATGATGTTACCGTAAATAATTCTAGAACAGGTGAAAATAGGAGAATGCTGATTCCATTTTGCATTCGTTAAAACATGGGTGCAGATATTGTATCTGCATCCTATCCAATAAAAGAGGAACTAAAACAAATTGTAATAATCAATCGGGATTTAGCAGGTTTCTTATCATTACACTGAGTAAATACTATTAAGCTTAGTAACAGAAGTATAAATGAGTTAAATCGTTTCATAAAAGGATTTTTAGAATAAGAGCAATTGTTCTTAAAATGAGTCGAGTGGAATATTACACTTGACTAAGACAAATATAAAAATAATACGGTATGTAAAATAAGAAGGAGGATGAATTATTAAGGAAAGAATTCTTGTAAGGATAAGGTAAAAGAAACACATACTTAATCTAATTAACTACTTTTGTATTAAGACGCTTAAATCATGGTGGTTTAAGTATATTTACATTTATGGTAGGAAAAAGAAAAAAAGCGGAATCTCGATATAATAAGCAAAGTTTGATGGAACTGGTGATGGAAGTTTTTGCGAAGTCACCATCTAAGACATTAAATTATAAACAAATTGCTTCTGCTCTTGAAATTAAAGACATGGGCATAAAACGACTAATTGTATCAATTTTATACGATTTGGTTGCTTTAGATCAGCTTAGCGAAATATCGACAGGAAAGTACAAATTGAAAGCAAAAATGGGCACTATTGATGGTGTAGTTGATATGACTGCGCGTGGAGCTGCCTATATTGTTTCGGAGGAAATAGAGGAAGATATTTTTGTTAGCCCAGCTAACGTAAATAGAGCCTTGCATGGCGATCAGGTTAAAGTATTTTTGTTTGCTCGTAAAAAAAGTAAGCAGCCAGAGGGCGAAATTGTTGAGATTGTAAAAAGAAAGAAAATGAGCTTTGTTGGTGTTATTCAGATCTCAAAAAACTTTGCATTCTTAGTGCCTATAAGTAGAAATATGCCTCATGATATCTTTATACCCTTAGCACAACTGAATGGTGCTAAAGGAGGAGATAAGGCTATTGCTCAAATTACAGAATGGCCTAAGAAAGCTAAAAACCCAATTGGAAGAATTACCGATGTACTAGGAAAATCGGGTGATAACGATACCGAGATGCATGCGATTCTTGCAGAGTTCGATTTGCCATTTAAATTTCCAGAGCATGTGAACGATGCGGCAGAGGAAATCTCTGACGAAATCACAAAAGAGGAAATTGCAAAACGACGCGATTTTAGAGACGTCACCACATTTACAATTGACCCAGCTGATGCGAAAGATTTTGACGATGCTTTATCGCTTCGAAAACTTGAGAATGGGAATTGGGAAGTTGGTGTGCATATTGCCGATGTAACCCATTATGTGCGTCCGGGTAGTATTATCGAGAAAGAAGCTTGCGAGCGTGCAACATCAGTCTATTTAGTCGATAGAGTTGTGCCAATGTTGCCTGAGCGTTTATCGAACGGCTTGTGTTCATTGCGTCCTAATGAAGAGAAACTGACCTATTCAGCAGTTTTTGAGATTGATGAAAGTGCCGATATTCATAATACTTGGATTGGTAGAACTGTTATTAATTCTGATCGTCGATTCTCTTACGAGGAAGCTCAAGAGGTGATTGATACCCAAGAGGGTGATTATAAAGAAGAGATTTTATGTCTAGATAAACTAGCGAAGAAATTTAGAGCTATGCGTTTCAAGCAAGGAGCCATTGATTTTGATCGATACGAAGTGAAATTCGATATAGATGAAAATGGAAAACCACTTAGCGTGTTCTTTAAAGAATCGAAAGATTCTAATAAGCTGATTGAAGAATTTATGCTTTTGGCAAATAAGAAGGTAGCTGAATCGGTTGGTCGAGTATCAAAAGGTAAAACAGCTAAAACTTTTGTTTACAGAACGCACGATCAACCTAATATCCAAAAGCTAGAGACTTTCAATAACTTTATTCACAAGTTTGGCTTTGGTATTAAAACGGCTTCTCCATCAGCTATTTCTAAATCGATGAATGAACTTTTACAGAATGTGAAAGGGAATGCAATTCAGAATTTGGTAGAGACATTGGCGATCCGATCTATGGCGAAAGCAGCGTATACAACAATTAATGTAGGTCATTACGGTTTGCATTTCGATCACTATTCGCACTTTACTTCACCAATTCGTCGATATCCAGATATGATGGTTCATCGTTTGTTAAATCAATACGAGAATCATGGGAAATCTGCCAATCAAGATAAGACCGAATCGCAGTGTAAGCATTGTAGCGATATGGAATTGCGTGCTTCACAGGCCGAGCGATCTTCTATTAAATACAAGCAAGTCGAGTTTATGATCGACAATGTAGGTGAGGAGTTCGAAGGAACTATTTCAGGTGTTACTGAATGGGGATTTTATGTGGAGCTAAACGATAATAAGTGTGAGGGAATGGTTTCTATTCGTGAGCTGGAAGATGATTATTATGAATTCGACGAAGAGAACTACTGTATAGTTGGTCGTAGTCATAAAATAACTTACCGATTGGGCGACGAAGTAAAAGTACTTGTTACAAAAGCTAACTTAGCCGCTAAACAATTGGACTTTGTTTTAGCCTAATAGAAAATAGTTGGGCTATAAGCCGAATAAAAATATAGACTCCAGGCTTTATAGCTTGGAGTCTATATTTTATAAGTAAATCGTAATTCAAAATGATATTCTGATTTCCAAGTTTGCCTTTTCGCATTAAGAATAG